>JBJTPC010000401.1:0-5251 GCA_046074905.1 Gammaproteobacteria bacterium | reverse complement strand
CCTCGGCAAAGCGTGCCGGATCGGGCAAGGCGAAAGGCGGGACGGCGTGGGGGATGAGACGCACCACGGAGCTATCGACCTTCGGCGGCGGGCGGAACGCGCCTGGCCCGACGTCGAACAGCTTTTCGACCCGGACTCGCGCCGCCAGCATCACCGTCAGCCGTCCGTAGTCCTTGCCTCCCGGGACCGCCGCCATCCGATCGACCACTTCCTTCTGCAGCATGAAGTGCATGTCGCGCACGCCACCCGCCACCTCGAGGAAATGGAACAGCAGGGGCGTCGAGATGTTGTAGGGCAAGTTGCCGACCAGTCGCAGGGGCGCGCCGAGTTGCCGCGACAACGCGGCGAAGTCGAACGCCAGGGCATCGGCGCGATGCACCACCAGTTCGCCGCGGTCGGCACAGGCAGCCTCGAGGTGGGGAATCACGTCCCGGTCGAGTTCCACCACGTGCAGATGATGACACTCGGCGAGCAGCGGGAGCGTCAGCGCCCCGAGTCCCGGACCGATCTCGACCAGGGGCTGGCCGGGCAGCGGATCGATGGCCTCGATGATCTGCCCGACGACCTGACGATCGTGCAGGAAGTGCTGGCCGAAGCGCTTGCGCGCACGATGGGGTGTTCCCTGAAGCGTCATGCGCCGACTCCCGGTCCTGTCGGTGGCACCACCGGCAGCAGTTCCTCGGCGAGGTCGATGGCCGCCTGCAGACTGCCCGCATCGGCACGTCCGGTCCCGGCCAGTTCCAGCGCCGTACCGTGATCGACCGAGGTGCGCAGGATGGGCAGGCCCACGGTCACGTTCACGCCCGCGCCGAACCCCGCGTGCTTGAGCACCGGCAGACCCTGGTCGTGGTACATCGCCAGAACGGCATCGTTCGCCGCCAGGGCGCGCGGGGTGAAGGCTGTGTCGGCCGGCACGGGACCGCGGGCGTCGATGCCGAGGGACCGAGCCTGCGTGACTGCCGGCGCAATCACTTCGCGATCCTCGGTACCCAGGTGACCATCCTCGCCGGCATGCGGATTGAGACCGAGGACGGCGATACGCGGTTCCGCGAGACGGAAGCGGTGTCGCAGGTCGTGATCGAGCAGGCGGAGCGTGTCGACCAGCGCGGCGGTGGTGATGGCGGCAGGGACCGCACGCAGCGGCAAGTGCGTCGTCGCCAGCGCGACCCGCAGCGTGCCGGCCACGAGCAGCATGACCACCGGGCAGGGACGCCCACTGCTGTCGGGAAAGAGTCCGGCCAGGAACTCGGTGTGACCGGTGAATGGCATGCCGGCGTCGTTGATCACCGATTTCTGGACCGGCGCCGTGACCAGGCCAGCCGCTTCGCCCCGCGCCACTGCCATCGCGGCCTCCCGCAGCATGACGATCACGGCGCGTGCATTGCGGGGATCCAGTCGCCCGGGGGTGACTGGGGTCGCGACCGGGAACGGCCAGCAATGGATCACGCCGGTCCGGTGATCGACGCTCGTGCGCGCCATGTCCGCGGGGGTGGTTTCCCGGAGCGTGACGGGTAGACCGAGCCGCTCTGCCCGGGTTCGCAGGGTTGCGGGGCACCCGGCGACCAGCCACGGGCGGGCGCCGTCCGGGCGCGGCCCCGCGGCGAGCTGGAGACAGAGGTCCGGCCCGATTCCGGCAGGCTCTCCCGCGGTGAGAACCAGCGGGAGCACGTCAGGGCTCAAGGCACGGCTCCGTCGGTGGGCGCCTCAGAGCCGGCTCTCGACGTAAGCCTCATCGCGCAGCCGGCGCAGCCAGAGTTCGGTTTCTTCCTCGGCCTTGCTGGCCCGCAGCTGCTCGATCGCCTGACGACGACGCTCCTCGCTGCTGGTGTCCTGCGTGCGGCGACCGAGCACCTGGATGATGTGCCAGCCATAGGGGCTCTGGAAGGGTTCGCTGATTTCGCCATCCTTGAGCTTGCCCATCTCGGTCTCGAATTCCGGGACGAACATGCCGGGGCTGGCCCAGCCGAGGTCGCCGCCGTCCTTGCCCGATCCGGGGTCCTCCGAGACGGCGGCGGCAATCGCCGCGAAATCATCGCCGGCGAGGACCTTGGCGCGGATATCCGCCAGCTTGCCGCGTACCGTGGCGTCGTCCTGCAACTCGTTGGGCTTGACCAGGATGTGGCGCGCATGGGTCTGCTCGACCAGCAGCGGCTGGTCACCGCCGCGGGAGGCACCGAGGCGGACGATGTGGAAACCGGAGGGCGTGCGGATGGGAGCGGCAATTTCGCCCGGCTTCATGCCGGCCACGGCATCGGCCATGAACTGCGGCAATTCGCTGCCCTTGCGCCAACCGAGGCTGCCGCGCTCGAGCGCCGACTGGGCCTGCGAGTACTGCAGCGCCAATTGGCCGAAGTCCTCGCCCCGTACCGCGCGCTCGTGGAGTTCCCTGGCGCGCTGCTCAGCCGCTTCGAGTTGCTGCGGCGTCGCCGCCTCGGGCAGCGACACCAGGATGTGCGCGACCTCGTACTCCGTGTTGGCGGTGACGTTGCCGGCTTGACGGGTGATGAACTGGTCGATCTCGCGCGGGCTGATGTAGATGCGCGCCATCACGTCACGCTGGCGCAGGAACTGCAAGGTCATTTCCCGGCGAACCTGCTGGCGGTAGGCCCCGTAATCGATGCCCTCGGCTGCCAGCACTTCGGGCAGTCGATCGAATTCGATGTTGTTTTGCCGTGCGACGTTCTGCAGGGCGTTGTTGAGCATCTCGTCCGAGACCTCGATCCCGAGACGACCGGCGCGCTGTACCTGGATCTCCTGGAGGATCAGGCGCTCGAGCACCTGCTGGCGCATCACCGAGGACGGCGGCACCTGCTGGCCCTGGTCACGCAGACGCCGCGAAATGGCGTCCATCTGCTCCTCCACCTGACTCTGCAGGACGATGCCCTCGTTGACCACGGCCGCAATGCGGTCGAGAAGATCACCCCGACCACCGAGGTCCCGGGATTGCGCGAGGGCACGGTCGACCGGCAGGAGCAGGACGAGCAGGACGGCAAGTGAGCGCAGGAAATGTTGCATGATGGAAATCCGTGTTGGCGGGTTCAGGGGCGGGCGTCCCCGGCACGATAGCCGCGGATGGAGCGCTCGAGGAAGGCGCCCGTGGGGACTCCGACACTCGAGAGACCGTTGAGTTCGAGTTGCAGGCCGATGGCCGTATCACGCTCGCCGGTACGGGTACTGACATAGCGACGGGCAACCACCCGCAGCTTCCAGCAGCAGTCCTTGAACTCGAGACCGGCGAAGCTCTCGATGGCGGTACGGTCGCGCAGCGAGTAGACCTGCCGCGCGAACAGGTTCCAGCGATTGCTCACCGGCCAGGCGGTGGAGAGGTCCAGTTGCTCGAGCCGCTCCTCGCGGTAGCGGTAGGCCACGTTGGCAATCCGGCCGCCCTCGCCGCGGTACTGCAGGCCCAGTTCGCGCCGGACGGCTTTGCGGGCCGCGGGATCCCACTGGAGCCCGACATCGACGCTCCAGCGTCCGATCGCCGCCACGGATATCTCGCCGACCAGATCCGAGGCGCTGGCCCGCGGCGGCGGTTCGCCGGGCAAACCCACCCGTGGGGCGGAGAAGTACCGCACTTGTCCCAGCGTGGCCTGCAGCAGCTGGCGACCACTGGCGGGATCGAGCAGGCGGGTGCTGAGACCCAGTGCCACCTGGTTGGCATCTGCCAGCCGGTCGCCGCCGACGTAGCGCTGCGGATCGAACAGCCGCTCGAGTCGCAGATCGGGCAGGCCGGTGTCGAACAACGGCAGGCTCGCCTGGTCGCGGTAGGGAATGTACGTGTAGAGCGCCCGTGGCTCGAGGGTTTGCACCCGCCCACCGGCCAACTCCCGTTCGAAGACCAGGCCGGCGTCGACGCTGGCGATGGGCGCAACCCGCGAGGGTGAACGGTCGGCCAGGGGATCGGCGAGCCCGCGCAGCGAGTACTGGGTTGCGCGCACGGCCAGCGACGGGACAAGGAACCGCCCGGCGGAGCGCAGGGGCAGACGGAGTCCCGGCTCGATATCGACGCGGGTGCCCTCGACGCCGTCCCGGCGCGCGAAGTTCACGAACTCGCCGCGGAGGGAGTAGTCGAGCCGCGAGGTGTTCCAGCGTCCGAGCACGGCCAGTTGCGGCACCCGCGAATAGGGTCGCAGGGCTTCCGGGACGGTGCGGTCGATCGTCTGGAAGTCCTGGATCAGGCCGACTGCCTTCCAATGGCGGTCCAGGTAAGTCAGGCGGGCACCTCGCTCGAGATAGCTGATGCTGGTGCCCTCGGGTCCGAGACCGAAGTCCTCGAAGTAGCGCACGTCGCTCGCATTGGCGGCGTCGACTTCCAGCCGCAGCCGGCGGGAGAGGTCGTGGACATGCGTCAGGCGCACATGGCTGCGGTCGCGGTCCGCCAGGGTATCGTGCGGCAACCAGTCCGCCTCGAACCGGGTGCGGAAGTGCTCGCCGAGATAGCGGAACTCGGTGCCGAGCTGGGCACCCCGCCGCGTGTACAGGCGCGGCGTGACGGTGGCGTCGTAGTTCGGCGCGAGGTTGAAGTAGTAGGGGGCCGCGAGTTCGAGGCCGCTCTTGTTCGAGTTGCCGAACGCCGGGAAGAGAAAGCCGCTCTTCCGCGCATCGCTGACGGGGAAACTGATGAACGGCGCGTAGAGGATCGGCACGCCCTGGAAATCCAGGCGGACGTTGCGGCCGACCCCCTGCTGGGCTGCCTGGTCGATGCTGATCTCGCCCGCCTTGAGGATCCAGCTGTCGTTGCCGGCCGGGCAGCCGGTGAAGCGGACCTGCTGCAGCGAGAGGTTGCCCTCGGGCGAGACGCCAATGATGGCCGCTTCGCCGCGGGCCGGACGGGCCGGCAGTTCGAAGCTCGCATCACCGAACCGCGCACCGGTGGCGGGATCCCACGTGGCCGTCTGTCCGGACACGCGGAGGTTCGTGTCGGTGTACTCGACATTGCCGGTGACGCTGAAATCGCCCGACTGGGCGGTGTAGCGCGCATTCTCGGCGGTGAGGGTGCGGGTGCCCTGCTTGAGATTGACCTTGCCCTTGAGCAGGGCATCGCCGAGCTTCGAGACCTCGGCGCCGTCACTGGTGATTTCGATTGGCGGGGCCTGCGGCGGCGCGGGCGTCGGTGCGGCTGCCTGAACCGGGGCCGGTGCCTGTTCCGCTTGCTGGGCCTGCGCTCCGCCCACGGCCACGACCAGCAGGCCGGCTGCGAGAGGCAGACGGCCTGAGGGGGACGGGCGGGGAGTCGGCGGCTGGCGCAAGC
>JBJTPC010000400.1:0-3555 GCA_046074905.1 Gammaproteobacteria bacterium | reverse complement strand
CCGTAGGCCGACGGCGCGGCGAGCGCGGGCCAGCCCGCGGCGATGAACTGCTGGTAGGCCTCCTTGAAGCCCTTCGCGGAAATGACACCTTCCGGGGTCACCCGGCTGCCTTCGAGATCGCCCACGCGGTTCAGGGGATCGAGGACCTGCGTGGCGAACTTGCCGGCCTCCTCGATGACCGCGGCGATGTCGTCACGCCCCAGGCCGAGGTCGGCATAGCCGGGCAACGCCAGCACCTGGTCCAGTTGGCCATTGGCGGAAAGCGAGCGCAGGAGGTCGGCGACGGGCGCAGCGTATGGCATGGGGGTGACACCGGAGGAATGGTCAGGGACACTGGAGTCTACCCAGTGATTGGCCCCGTGCCTCTCCGAAACTAAACTGACCAGTAACATTGTCTGACAATAGGTGGTCCATGACCGTCTGGAAGCGCGAGTTCAGCCTGGAGACCCTCAATCGGCACCTGGAGGGCGACTCGCCGCGGGCCCTGAGCGGTCACCTCGGGATGCGGGCGGAATCCTTCGGTGACGACCATCTGGTCTTTTCGATGCCGGTGGACCGGCGGACGCATCAACCGATGGGCCTGCTGCACGGCGGCGCCTCGGTGGCGCTGGCGGAGACCGTGGGCAGCGTCGCGGCGAACCTCACGCTGCCCCTCGAGGAGATTGCGCTTGGTCAGGAAATCAACGCCAACCACCTGCGGGCCGTCCGCTCCGGCCGGGTGTACGGAACCGCCCGCGCCCTCCATCTCGGGGGGCGTTCCCAGGTCTGGTCGATCGAGATTCGTGACGAGGCCGGGCGGCTCGCGTGCATCTCGCGGCTGACGATGGCAGTCCTGCCCCGTCCCGCCGACACCACGCCCTTCCATGCCGAGCCCGGCATCCCGCAGGACTGAGTCCATGGAGTTCCCCCTGATGCGCCCGTTCCCGACCCTCTGCCTGGCCCTCGCCGCCGCGCTGTCCCTCGCCGCCTGCGGCCAGAAGGGTCCGCTGGTACGTCCGGACAGTTCCCCGCAAGCCCCGGTGGTGATCCGTCCGGCACCGGAGGCGCCGACGCCGACGGTCACGCCGCTGCCCCCCGCCACGCCCCCCACGACGCCGCAGGCCTGACCGTGACGCAGCCCCTGCCCGTCATCGCCGGCGAGACGCTTCACCTGGTGGATGGTTCGTCCTACCTGTATCGCGCCTTTCATGCCCTGCCACCGCTGACCAACTCCCGCGGGGAGCCGACCGGCGCCGTCTACGGCGTGCTCAACATGCTGCTCAAGTTCCTGAAGGACGAGCAGCCCGCGCGCATCGCGGTGGTCTGCGACGCCCCGGGCCGCACTTTCCGCGACGACCTGTTCGAGCAGTACAAGGCCCATCGCCCGCCGATGCCCGACGAACTCCGCGCGCAGGTGGAGCCACTCCTGCAGGGCACGCAGGCCCTCGGACTGCCCGTGCTGCGGGTCGGCGGGGTCGAGGCAGATGACGTGATCGGCACACTGACGCGCATGGCGCGCAGCCGCGGCCTGCGCGTGAAGGTATCGACCGGCGACAAGGACATGGCACAGCTGGTGGACGATGGCGTCACGCTGGTCAATACCATGACCGGATCGGTACTGGACCGTGACGGGGTCAAGGCCAAGTTCGATGTCTGGCCGGAGCAGGTGATCGACTATCTCGCTCTGGTGGGTGATGCCGCGGACAACATACCGGGCATCCCGAAAGTGGGACCCAAGACGGCCGCGAAGTGGCTGGGCCAGTACGGCACCCTCGACGCGCTGGTGACCCAGGCCGCCGAGGTCCCCGGCAAGGTCGGCGAGAGCCTCCGCGAGCACCTCGGCGTGCTCCCGCTGTCGCGTGAACTTGCCACCATCCGCTGCGATCTCGACCTGGGCTTGGAGTTCGACTCCCTCCGGCTCGGCACGCCCGACCGGCCGCATCTCCATGCGCTTTTCCAGCGACTGGAACTGCGCTCCCTGGCGCGGCAATTCGCCGACCCTGCCGAGACTGCCGCCCGTGATGGCGGCCCGGTCGATGGCGGCTCGCGAGGCGCGGCCAGCCACCATGCGCCAACGGCGGCAACGCCGTCCGACGGGACGGATGCCGCCGACCCGGTGGGTGCGGGCCACTCTGCGGAGCCTCGCCACTACACCACGATTCTCGCGCCGGAGGTGCTCGAGACCTGGCTGGAACGGCTCCACGCCGCCCCGCTGTTCGCATTCGATACCGAGACCAACAGCCTCGACTACCTCCAGGCGGAAATCGTCGGCGTGTCCTTCGCACTGGCACCCGGTGAGGCGGCGTATGTCCCGCTGGCCCACACCGGTCCCGATGCCCCCGCACAGTTGTCGCGAGAGTCGGTGCTGCTGCGCCTCAAGCCCCTGCTCGAGGACGCCACGCGACCGAAGGTGATGCAGCACGGAAAATTCGACATGCACGTGCTGCAGAACCACGGCATCCACCTCGCGGGCATCGCCTGGGACACGATGCTCGAGAGCTACGTGCTCGACAGCACGGCCACGCGCCACGACATGGACTCCCTCGCGCGCCGCTACCTCGGTCTGGAGACGATCACCTTCGAGCAAGTGGCCGGCAAGGGTGCGAAGCAACTCACCTTCGACCAGGTTCCCGTCGACCGGGCCGCCGAGTACGCGGCCGAAGACGCGGATGTGACCCTGCAGTTGCATCAGGTGCTGTGGCCGCGGCTGCAGGCCTCCCCCGAACTGGCCGACGTCTATGCGGCGCTGGAGCAACCGCTGCAATCGGTGCTGCAGCGGATGGAGCGTCGCGGCGTGCTCGTCGACACCGCATTGCTGGCCGTGCAAACCCACGAGATCGGCAAGCGCCTGCTGGAACTGGAGGGCGAGGCACATGTGCTGGCTGGCCAGCCGTTCAACCTCGACAGCCCCAAGCAGTTGCAGCACATCCTGTTCGAGAAACTCGGCATCCCGCCCCTGCGCAAGACGCCGACCGGCCAGCCGTCGACGGCAGAAGATGTGCTGGAGGAACTGGCCACGGACCATGCCCTTCCGAAGCTGATCATGGAGCATCGCAGCCTGGCCAAGTTGCGCGGCACCTACACCGAAAAGTTGCCGCTGCAGGTGAATCCGGTCACCGGTCGCATCCATACCAGCTACCACCAGGCGGTGGCGGCCACGGGCCGCTTGAGCTCCTCGGATCCCAACCTGCAGAACATCCCGATCCGTACGCCCGAAGGACGTCGTATCCGGCAGGCCTTTGTCGCGCCACCGGACCATGTACTGATGGCGGCGGACTACTCGCAGATCGAGCTGCGCATCATGGCGCACCTCTCCGGCGATGCCGGCCTGCTCGAGGCCTTCGCCACGGATCGTGATGTGCACCAGGCCACGGCAGCCGAGGTATTCGGGGTCCCGCTGGAGGCGGTGGGCATCGACCAGCGTCGTGCCGCCAAGGCCATCAATTTCGGACTGATCTACGGGATGAGTGCGTTCGGGCTGGCAAGGCAGCTCGGGGTGGATCGCGGTGCAGCCCAGCAGTACGTGGACCTGTACTTTGCGCGCTATCCCGGCGTGAAGCGCTACATGGACGAAAC
>JBJTPC010000399.1:0-2412 GCA_046074905.1 Gammaproteobacteria bacterium | reverse complement strand
ACGCAGGCCAACTTCGAGACGGCTTTCTACCGCTCGCCCATCGCGGACAACAACAGCGTGGAACAGTGGGAAGCGGAAGGCTCGCTCGACACGACCCAGCGCGCGAATGCCCTGTGGAAGAAGCAGTTGGCCGAGTACCAGGCGCCGGCCATCGACCCGGCAATCGACGAGGCCCTGCTGGACTTCATCCGCCGCAAGAAGGATTCGATGCCGGACGCGAATTACTGATTCGCCAGGATGCCGGCAGCGCGACGCCGGCCGCTGCCTTGGCCGGACTTGCCGGCCGATGACGTTACCGCAGTCCTCTCCTATTGGCGCGCCGGTCGGCGGCTCGGGCGACGCGCACCGCCGCCTTCCGCAGCGGTGACCACCGT
The DNA here is from genome assembly GCA_046074905.1 of Gammaproteobacteria bacterium. Classification (GTDB taxonomy): domain Bacteria; phylum Pseudomonadota; class Gammaproteobacteria; order Steroidobacterales; family Steroidobacteraceae; genus CAIOHZ01. The sequence continues at coordinate 2,038 of JBJTPC010000399.1, read as the reverse complement.
CTTGGGCGCAGGCAAATCCACCACTTTCGTCAGATTCGGGTAGGGCGCCGTCTTGTGGGGAATGGCCATCGCCTCCACGAAGTGCTCCTGGAACTTCGGCTCGATTGCCGTCTCGATCTTCTCGACGCGACTCACCAGGCCCTCGATCGTGCCGCGCGACCGCGCATCCAGCAGGGCGATGCGGGCACCGGTGCCGGCGGCGTTGCCGGCCGAAGCGACCTTCTCCAGATTGCAATCGGGAATCATCCCGAGCACGGTGGCGTACTTCACGTCGATGTGGCTGCCGAAGGCGCCGGCGAGCCGGATGCGATCCACCGTCTCGATGCCGAGCCGGTCCATCAGGAGGCGGATGCCGGCATAGAGCGCGGCCTTGGCGAGCTGGATGGCGCGGATATCGTTCTGCGTGATGCGCAGCACCTGGGCACCCTCGTGGAGAACATAAGCGAAGGTGCGGCCATTCTCGACGATGCGGGGAGAGCGGGAAGCCAGGGTGCCATCGACCACGCCGTCCTGCGTGATGATGCCGGCGAGGTACAACTCGGCGATGATTTCGATGATGCCGGAGCCGCAGATGCCGGTGACCCCCGTCTTTTTCACCGCGGCGGCGAATCCCGGGTCGTCGGACCAGAGATCGGAACCGATCACCTTGAAACGCGGCTCCAGCGTCTCGCGATCGATGCGGACCCGCTCGATGGCGCCGGGTGCGGCACGCTGGCCGCAGCTGATCTGCGCGCCCTCGAATGCCGGTCCGGTGGGACTCGAGCAGGCCACCAGCTTGTGGCGATTGCCAAGCACGATTTCGGCATTCGTGCCGACGTCCACCAGCAGCGTCATCTCGTCGGTGAGGTCCGGACGTTCCGCGAGGATGACGCCTGCCGTGTCCGCGCCCACATGCCCGGCGATGCACGGCAGGGCATAGACGCGCGCACCGGGATGCAACGGGAGGTCGAGCTCGCTGGCGCGCACGGTCACGCCACGATCGATGGTGAGCGCGAAGGGGGCACCCCCGAGTTCGACCGGGTCGATGCCGAGCAGCAGGTGATGCATGATCGGGTTGCCGACCACCGTCATCTCGATGATGTCGGTGGCAGCGATGCCGGCTTCGCCCGCCACGTCGGCGGCGAGTTGGCCGAGAGCCTCGCGCACCGCGGCAGTCATCTGCACCGCACCCCCGGGATTCATCATCGAATACGAGACCCGGCTCATCAGGTCTTCGCCGAAGCGGATCTGCGGGTTCATCGCTCCGGATGAAGCCACGACCTCGCCAGTGGCGAGATTGCACAAGTGGGCCGCGATGGTGGTGGAGCCCACATCCACGGCCATGCCCCAGGCGGCCTCGTGGAATCCCGGCCACACGGCCACGATGCGGTCCTCGTCATGCACCGCCACCGTCACCTTCCACTGGCCCTCGCGCAATACCGGCTGCAGGGTATGCAGCATCACCAGGTCGCACTTGAGGTTCTTCAGGCCCCATTCCCGCTCGAGGGCCTTCTCGAGACGCTGCAGGTCGCCGGACGGGTCGTGCATGTCCGGTTCCTGCACCTCGACGTAGTGCAGTTTGACCAGCGGATAGAGCTCGATATCGCGGGCCTCGGCTGCCTTGCGCACCACCTGGCGGTGCACCTGGCTGGTGGACGGCACATCCACCACCACGTCCGATTGCACCTTGGCCTGGCAGGAGAGTCGACGGCCTTCCGCCAGCACGTGCTTGGTACCGTAGCGCTGCTCGGTGGCGGAGAGCGGCGTAAGGCTGTCGGCGGAGGAGGTGACGCCGTGCTTGGCGAATTCCCCCTCGGCCACGAGCACCTGGCAGCGGCCACAAATGGCACGACCGCCACACACGGAGTCGATGTCGACACCCAGCGAGCGCGCGGCCGACAGCAGCGGCGTACCGACCGGGAAGCGGCCACGCTTGCCGCTGGGCGTGAAGACAACGAGTGGATCCTGGGTGCTCACGACGCGGCAAACCTCGGCAAGGAAATCAGGTGGAGGACGGACGGCGACGCAGACCACCCTCGCGGCGACCGCGTGCGGCGGC
>JBJTPC010000398.1:0-4551 GCA_046074905.1 Gammaproteobacteria bacterium | reverse complement strand
AGCACCTGCTCCACCACGGCCCCCGGCGGGAGGCGCGTCGAATCGATGGTGATGGCATCGGGCGTGGCTACCAACGGGGCCACCGGTCGGGTGGCATCGTTGCGATCGCGCTCGGCAATCTCCCTCGAAAGGGCGGCGAGATTAGCACTAATCCCCTTTTCCATCAACTGCTTATGCCGTCTCGCCGCGCGCTCCTCGGCGCTGGCGGTCAAGAACACCTTGAGCCCGGCGCCGGGAAAGATCAACGACCCCATGTCGCGCCCGTCCGCCACCAGACCGGGCGGCAGGGCAAAAGCGCGCTGCCGCTCCACCAGCGCGGCACGGACTTCCGGCCACGCCGCCACACGCGACGCCGCGGCACCGGCCTCTTCGGTGCGAATTGCCGGTGCGACTTCCTGCCCGGCGAGCAGGATGCTTTCGCCGCCGGCCGGGGTAGAACCGAATACCACCTGCATGGTGCGGGCATAGGCCGCATGCGCCGCCACGTCTTCGGGGGCTGTACCGGCCTGCCCTGCCCCATACGCCACCAGGCGGTAAAGAGCCCCGGAGTCGAGCAGATGCCATCCCAGTGCGCTGGCGAGTTGCCGGCAGACCGTGCCTTTCCCCGATCCGCTCGGACCATCGATCGCGATGACTGGCGTCTCTTTCATGTCGATCGGCAGGGGGTACGACTCATGCGGGGACCAGGTCCAGCCCGATGGCCCCGGCGAGTGCCAGGAACGACGGAAATGACGTGGCGACGTTGGCAGTGTCCGCGATGCGCACGGTTCCACGCGCCGCGAGGCTGGCCACCGCGAACGACATCGCGATGCGATGGTCGCCGCGACTGTCGATCTCGCCGGCGCCGAACGGCCGCGAACCGGGCACGCTGCCGGCGAGCACCATGCCATCGGGGCGCGCCTCGCAGGGAACCCCAAGCGCGCGCAGGCCGGCTTCCATCGAGGCGATTCGGTCACTTTCCTTGACGCGCAGTTCCTCGGCACCCTCGACCAGCGTTTCGCCCTCCGCGCAGGCCGCGGCAATGAACAGCGCAGGGAACTCGTCGATGGCCAAGGGGACCAGTTCACGCGGTACGCGGATACCCCGCAACCGGGCGGCATGTACCTCGATATCCGCGACCGGCTCCCCGCCGGCCTCGCGGGGATTCAGGATGCGCAGGTCGGCCCCCATCAGGCGCAGGATGTCGAGAATGCCGGTCCGGGTCGGGTTGAGTCCGACGTTGCGCACCAGCAGACTTCCCGTGGCGGCGATGCTGCCGGCGACCAGGAAGAACGCCGCCGAGGAGATATCGCCGGGCACCTCGAGTCGGCAAGCGCGAAGACCGGCCGGTGGCGAGAGGACGACCGTCCGCGTCGGGCCCGCCACGGTCGTGAACACCTCGGCGCCGAACGCGCGCAACATCCTCTCGGTATGGTCGCGCGTGACAGCGTGCTCGATGACCGTGGTCGGGGCATCCGCGTAAAGACCAGCCAGCAGCAATGCCGACTTCACCTGGGCACTGGCCACCGCAAGGTCGTGGACATCCCCCCGCAGTCGCCGACCGGAACCACCGACGCCATGGACGGTCACGGGGGGCGTCCCCCGGGTGGTGGTGATGACCGCTCCCATGCGGCGCAACGGCGCGGCCGCCCGTTCCATCGGTCGGCGTGTCAGCGAAGCGTCACCCACCAGGACGCTGTCGAAGGCCTGACCTGCGAGCAGACCCATCGACAGGCGCATCGCCGTGCCGGCGTTGCCCATGTCGAGGGGGGCGGCCGGTGGTCGGAGACCGTGCAGGCCCACTCCATGGACCCGCACTTGACCCGGACCGGGTCGTTCCACACGGACGCCCATGGCGCGCATCGCGGCGAGCGTGGCGAGACAGTCCTCGCTGTCCAGGAATCCGCTGGCTTCGGTGACGCCCTCCGCCAGCGCACCCAGCATCAGGGTGCGATGGGAGACACTCTTGTCGCCCGGGACGGTCAACTCGCCTGCCACTGCCGTGGCCGGTGAAGCCAACCAGTCGCGTCGCGCGGAGGGATCGCCCTGGGTGGACCCGGTGGACAGGCTGCTCATCGATACTCCGTCGGGCACTCAGAGGACAGAGCGCGGATAGGATCCCAGAACACGCAGCAGCGAGGTCCGGGTGCGCAACTCCGTCAGGGCAGCCGCCACCGGGGCGTCATCGGCATGTCCGACGAGGTCGAGAAAGAAGACGTAATCCCACTTTCGTCGACGGGAGGGTCGGGACTCGATCCGGGTGAGGCTGACACCGTGGCGAGCGATGGGCTCGAGCAACTGCTGCAGCGCACCGGGACTTTCGGTGTCGCTCGCCGAAACCAGCAAGGTCGTCTTGTCCGCCCCGCTCGGCTTGAAGACCTGCTTGCCCACGACCAGGAAACGGGTGGTGTTGTCGGGGCGATCCTCGATCTCGTTGCAGAGGATGGTCAGGCCGTAAACCTCCGCAGCCGCCTGGCCACCGATGGCCGCGGTACCACGCTCGTCACGCGCCCGCCGCGCAGCCTCGGCATTGCTGGAGGCGGGCAATCGCTCGATTCCCGGCAGATGCTCGTCCAGCCACTGCCGGCATTGCGCAAGCGACTGCTGGTGCGAGACCACCCGTTCGATGCGCTCGAGTGAATCCATCCGGCCCATGAGGTGCTGGTGGATGCGGACTTCGACCTCCCCGCAGACGTGCAGCGGCGAGGTCAGGAAGCGATCCAGCGTGTTGTTGACCGAACCCTCGGTGGAGTTCTCGATGGGAACCACCCCGAAATCCGCCACCCCGGCCTCGACCTCGTGGAACACCTCCTCGATCGATGGCAAAGGAAGCGCCCGAACGGAGTGCCCGAACTGCTTGAACACGGCCTGCTGGGTGAAAGTACCCTCGGGTCCGAGGAAGGCAACCTTGAGTGGCTCCTGCTGCGCCAGGCAGGCAGACATGATCTCGCGGAACAGCCGCACGACTTCCTCGTCGCGCAGCGGACCCCGGTTGCGGGCCAGGGCCATCCGCAACACCTCCGCCTCGCGCTCGGGCCGGTAGAAATCCACCACCCTGCCCTCGCGGGACTTCGAGAGGCCGACCTGCTGGGCGAGACTGGCCCGCTCGTTGAGCAGCGTATGGATCCGCTCATCGAGTGCATCGATCTGCTGGCGAATCACGCCTAGGTCGAGTTTTTCCGCCGCCTTGTCCATGCCGGTGCCATCCGCTTTTCCCCGAACCGGGAACGGGATTCTAGACCACCCGGACGTTCAGCACGCCGCGGATGTCGCGGAGCGCCTCGACCACGCCTGCCGGCACCTCGCCGTCGATGTCGATCAGGGTATAGGCCAACTCGCCGCGGGACTTGTTCAGCAGGTCAGCGATGTTCAGGCTGGCCGCCGCGAGAGTGCTGGAAATCTGGCCGACCATGTTGGGAACGTTCGCGTTCGAGATGGCGATGCGGCTGGTACCCGGAATGCGGGGCAACTGCGCCTCCGGGAAGTTCACGGAATTGCGGATGGTGCCGTTCTCCAGGAACTCGCGCAGCGTATCCGCCACCATGACCGCACAGTTCTCCTCGGCCTCGCCGGTCGAAGCCCCGAGATGCGGCAAGGCAATGACACGGGGATGCCCCTTGATCGCGTTGGAAGGGAAGTCGCACACATAGGCACTGAGGCGACCCTCGTCGAGCGCGGCCAGCACCGCCGACTCGTCGACGATCGGTCCGCGGGCAAAGTTGATCACCGTTCCCCCCGGCTGCATCAGGCGCAACCGGGCTGCATTGACCAGACCGCGGGTGGCATCGACCAGCGGGGTGTGGACGGTAACCGCGTCCGCCCGCGCGAACAGGTCGTCGATGGACAGTGCCTGCTCCACTCCCGATGACAGCTGCCACGCCCGCTGCACGGTGATGGCCGGATCGTAGCCCAGCACCTTCATGCCCAGCTTGAGGGCCGCGTTGGCTACCTCCACGCCGATGGCCCCGAGTCCGATGACGCCCAGTGTCCGCCCGGGGAGTTCGGTGCCCACGAACTTTTTCTTGCCTTTCTCCACGGCCTCTTCCAGCGCGTGGTCATCGCCCTCGAGGCCCCGCACGAATCCCCAGGCCTGGCAGATGTTGCGCGCCGCCAGGAAAAGCGACGCCAGTACCAGTTCCTTGACGGCGTTGGCATTCGCCCCGGGGGCGTTGAACACCGGCACGCCACGGGCCGATAGCGCCTTGACCGGGATATTGTTGGTGCCGGCACCGGCACGACCGACGGCCAGGACACTGGCCGGGATCTCGAGATCATGCATGTCCGCCGAACGGACAAGCACCGCGTCGGGACGGCCGATTTCGGAGGCCACCTCGTAGCGATCGCGCGGGAGGCGATCCAGTCCGCGGACCGAGATATTGTTGAGCGTGAGGATCTTGAAGGTCATGTCGGGTATCCGGAAAACGAATGCTTTGGCGTCGCTCAGCCGTGACGGCCGGCGAACTCGCGCATGAAATCGACCAGCGCCTGCACGCCCTCGACCGGCATGGCGTTATAGAGGCTGGCGCGCATGCCGCCTACCGAGCGATGGCCCTCGAGATTGCAGAGACCGGC
>JBJTPC010000397.1:0-4358 GCA_046074905.1 Gammaproteobacteria bacterium | reverse complement strand
CCAAGTGCGCGGCGGTCTGCGAGAGACCTGACAACAGGGGATCAAGGCTTGACGGTACCCCCAGGGTGGCACTGAAACCGCCGGAAACACCAGCAAAGGCTGCAGCGATACCGGCGAGCGGATGCCGGCCGGCGGCGTAGAAAATCACTGCACCGAGCGGGATGACCAGCACATAGCCGGCATCGACCGCGACATGGCTGAGGATGCCGACCGCAATCAGCGCCGGGGTGAGCAGTGCCCGCGGAGTCACGGCCATCGCCGCACGCAGCGCGGCGTTGATGAAGCCGGTGTGTTCTGCAACGCCGAGCCCGAGCATCGCGACCAGTACCACACCGAGCGGCGGAAAGGTCGTGAAGGTGGTGACCATGGCGGCCATGAACGCCGTCAAGGACTCACCCGCGAGCAGGTTGCGGATTTCAAGCGGCTTGCCGCTGCGTGGATCAATCTCGGCGAAGGACGTGCCGGAGAGCAGGGCGCTGGCGACCCAGACCAGCACCATCAACAGCACGAACAGCACCGCCGGGTCGGGCAGGCGGTTGCCGAGGCGCTCCACGGCATCGAGACTGCGGGAGAGCCAACTGCCCGAGGTCGCCACGTGCTGCTCGATGGGCTCGTTCGGTGCAGGGGAATTCGGCATGTCGGATCCGTCCGTCGTGGGATTCGGAGATGAGCGACGAGATGCTAGCAGCACCGGTTGTTGACCGAAAACCGGTTCCGCACTCCCCCTGAAGAAACGCAACACGAGTCAGCGTTGTCCAGTACGGCAGCATTGGGGACTTGTTATCCAGCGGTCGCGCTGGCTGCCTTCCCGCTTCGGGAGAGAAGGGCTATCGACTTGTCATAATCCTCCGGAGTTCGCATCCGGCCTCGAGATGGGGCATCCTCCCGACTCGCCGGGCGATCCAAGCCATAACCAATATCCGGCGCCGTGGGGAGAGACGATGATGAAGCGCATCAGCAGTCACTGGGCCGGCACGATGCTCGTGGCCGTACTGTCCGGTTCGATTTCCCTGGCGGCCCGAGCCGCGCCGCCCACCTATGTGGATGGTGTCGTGCTCGTCGGTTACCAGGCCGGTGCCCCTGCGGTCGCGCGTGCGACCGCGCGGGCTGTGGTGGGCGTGCAGTCGGTGGAACCGCTCTCCCGCTCCGACCGGAACTCGGAGAAGCTGAAGTTCAAGGCCGGTACCAACATTGATGCGGTCATCAAGCAGCTGCTGCGCGATCCGAACGTCCGTTACGCGCATCCGGATTACCACATCAAGCGGATGCTCAGTCCCAACGACCCGAGCTTCACCAATGGCACCCTCTGGGGAATGCTGGGTGATGCCTCGTCGCCGGCGAATGCGTTCGGGAGCCAGGCGGCGGAGGTCTGGGCAGAGGGCTTCGTCGGCTCGCAGCAGGTGGTGGTGGGCGTGATCGACGGGGGCATGCAGGTTCTCCACCCGGACCTCCAGGACAACATCTGGAAGAATCCCGTAGAGGCCGTCGGCACGCCGGGCGTCGATGACGACAGCAATGGCTATGTCGACGACATCAATGGCTGGGATTTCTTCAGCAACAACGCCAGCGTTTACGACGGTCTCGATGACGACCATGGCACCCATGTGGCGGGTACCATCGGCGGCAAGGGCAACAATGGCCTCGGCGTGGTGGGCGTCAATTGGGACGTGACCATCATCTCGGCCAAGTTCCTCGGTCCGACGGGTGGTTCCACCTCGGATGCGGTACGCGCGATCGATTACCTCACCGACCTCAAGCGTCGCCATGGCCTGAATCTGGTCGCGACCAACAACTCCTGGGGTGGCGGTGGCTACAGCCAGGCGCTGCTCGACGCCATCAACCGCGGTGGAGATGCCGGCATCCTGTTCATCGCCGCAGCAAGCAACGATGCCCTGAACAACGACACGACTGCCAACTATCCTTCCAACTACCAGTGCACCACCGCCAGCCGCAGTTGGGACTGCCTGGTGGCCGTCGCTTCGATCACCAGCACGGGTGCGTTGTCGTCGTTCTCGAATTACGGTGCGACCACCGTCGACCTGGGGGCGCCGGGTTCGGCGATCACCTCCACGGTGCCGGACAGCACCTATGCAAGCTTCAACGGCACGTCGATGGCCACGCCGCATGTCACGGGTGCGGTGGCTCTGTGTGCGTCCGTTGACCAGACCCTGTCGGCGCAGGAACTGCGTGCTGCGGTGGTCGGCACCACGGCGCCCACCGCATCACTGGCCGGCAGGACGGTCACCGGAGGGCGGCTCGATGCCGGCGCGATGTTCCCGGTCTGCCGTCCGCCCACCGCGGGCGTGACCGGTGCGCCATCGACTCTCCAGGGCGCTGCCAGCGGCAGCAAGGCCATCCGCCTCACCTGGACCGATGGAGTGACCGGAGAAACCTATTACCAGGTCGAGCAGGGCGACGCGACCTGCAGCACGTTTGTCGCCGTCGCCGAGCTCGGGGCCGGTGCGGCCAGCTACACGGCCACGGGCCTGCAGCCCGACACGCAATACTGCTTCCGGGTGCGGGCGGGCAATCGTTTCCCCTCGGTGTCCGCCTACAGCAACACCGTGACGGTGGCTACCGCGGCTGCACCACAGCCGTACCAATGCCGTGTCGAACCCTATACCTGGCAAGACACCACGGGCGGCACTGCGCTGGTGCTGGCCGACGATGCCGAGACCGCGGTGGCCATGCCGTTCGCCTGGAGCTATCACGGCTTCCCCGTCACGAGCATCAAGGTGGGCTCCAACGGCTTTATCCGCCTGGACGGTGGCTCGGCGCTCGAGTACCTGAACGCCGGCATCCCCTCGGCAGTGCAGCCGAACGCTTTCATTGCGCCGTTCTGGGATGACCTCAATCCCGGTGCGGCCGGTGCGGCGATTCGTACGCGACTTGTGAGCACCGGAACGCCTCGTCGCTTCGTCGTCTCCTGGGAGGCAGTGCCGCACTTCTCCGCGACGACCAATCCGTTCAGTTTCCAGGTGGTCTTCGAGGAGGGCAGCAGTGACGTGGTGATGAACTACCGCGACGTGCTTGCCGGCAATACCGCCTACGACCGCGGCATGACCGCCACCGTCGGTCTCGAGGCGCAGGATGGCGAGTTCGGTACGCAGGTATCGTTCAACAACCGTTCGTTGAGCGATGGCACGGCGCTGCGCTGTGTCACCGCCCCGGCTGCGACTGCAGCACCGCTGGCGCCGACCACCGCGACCGCCACGGCCACCACCAGCACCTCCGCCACTGTCTCGTGGTCCAACGTGGCCAACGAGACCGGCTACACGCTGGAGCGGGCGACAGGCGCGGGTGCCTATGGTGTCATTGCCACGCTGGCAGCCGATGCGACGAGTTACGTCGATACCCAGGTGACCACCGGCACTACCTACAATTACCGGTTGCGGGCCAGCAACGCGGCGGGCAGTTCGGTCGCCTACAGCCCGGTGGCCAGCGTGAGCATGGGCAGTCTGCCGGCGCCGACCGGTCTCGCCACTTCCAACATCACGGCCACCAGCATCACGGTCAGCTGGGGTGCGGTAACGGGAGCGTCCAACTACACGCTGGAGTGGTCGACCAACCTGGCCGGTCCGTGGACGGCGCTGGCGGCACAGACCACGCGCACTTTTAACCACACGGGTCGCGCCAACAGCACCACCTATCACTACCGCGTCCGTGCCAACGTGACGGGTGGCAGTTCCTCTCCTTACGCCGGACCGGTGTCGGCCACGACCTTGAGTGCCGTCCCGACCGTACCGAATACGGTGCGCGTCACGCGGAGCGGCAACAGCGTGACCGTCACCTGGGCAGACCGCTCCAACAACGAGACCGGTTTCGAGATCGGCCGTCAAACCCGCGTGGGAACCACCTGGCAGGCCATCGTGCCGGGTATCGGCAACGTCGGGGCGAACGTGGCTACCTTCACCCACACGGTGACCGCCGGGACGTATCGCTACGTCGTTCGTGCCAAGACGGCCACCAACCAGTCCGCGTGGTCGGGGGCGTCGGCATCCATCACGGTACCCTGAGCTCCGGACGGGGCTACCACGAACGTCGTAGCCCTTCCCTTCAGCGATGATCGACCCGGGGTAGCAGCATGGATTTCGACCCGTCCCTCGCCACCGCCCAGTACATCGATGCGCTGGGCGACCCTGCGCTCGCCAAGGCGGCTGCCTACACGACGGGCGGTCATTGGCTCCTGCTGTGGGGGCTTGTGGTATCGGCACTGATGACCTGGGGATTCGTGCGTACCGGCCTGCTCTACCGCATGGAGCAGCGCTTGATGCTTCGGGGCCCCTTTCTGCGTTCGGTTCTGGTTGCCGGCGGTTTCCTGCTGTTGTCTGCCCTGGTCGAGTTGCCGTGGACCCTCT
>JBJTPC010000396.1:0-2755 GCA_046074905.1 Gammaproteobacteria bacterium | reverse complement strand
GTCAGCGTGACGGAGCGGTCCCCGGCACGGAAGGCTTCGGCGCCGACGCGCTGCAGCAGATGTTCCGCCCAGACCTCGACATCCCGCGTGGTGCCACGCTCGATCAGCACCATGAAGCCGGCGCCGCCGAGACGGCCGCAGAGGTCGTGTGAGGTGAGGCTCTCGCGCACCAGTTGACCGAGCCGGACAACCAGTTCCTCCGCCACCAGTGGCCCGACCTGGGCGATGGCTTCCTCGAAGGCATCGGGCCGGATGAAGGCCAGATGGCGCACGCCACCGACCGGCGGGTGGAGGGCGCGCTCGCGCAAGCGATCCACGAAGGCCTGGCGATGGAGCACGCCGGTGCCGGGGTCGGATTCGAGGACGGACGTGAGGACGTGCGCCACTTCCGCATCGTCGCGGCCCGCCGCCGGCACGCTCAACTGCACCGCCGGTTCGCCGTCGTAGGCGGTGGGCGCGAGCTCCAGCTCGATGACCTGCGACTCGCCGTTGCCCAGCCGGACCGAGGCGCGGAGGGCATGCCCCTCCCAGCGACCCTGCTGGCAGGCCACCAGCGCCCCACGGAGGGCCGTCTGGGTGTCCGCGGCGAACAGGTCCATGGCCGGCAGACCCACGACGCTCTCGGTGGAACGCAGGACGAGGTCCAGCCAGGCCGGGTTGGCCTCGACCACGATGCCTTCCTGGACCACGGCGATGGCATCTGCGGAGCCCGCCACCATGGCGCGCAGTTGGCGTTGCGAGGCGCGGGCCGAGCTGACGGTATTCGCCAGCGACCGTCGCAGACGGAAGCCCTCGAGTTCGCGGCGGCAGGCATGTTGCAGCCGTGCCCGCGTCGCGGTGGTGACCGTGTCCTGGGCTCCTTCGGCGAGGTCTTGCAGCACCTCGGTTTCGACCAGCGTTGGCCGGACCACGATCAGCGGCACGCCCGGGCAGTGCTGGCTGCGCAAGGCGGCGATATCGGTCACGCCGGGGAGTTCGGGTTCGACGAACAGCACCACCAGTTCCGGATGGAGGGCCGCGGCTTCCGCCGGGGCCGTGGCCGGGGGCAGCCAATGGCAGTGGACCGCCAGCCCCGTCTCGCGCAACGCCGCATTCACCAGCGCCGCGGATTCCGCGCTGCGTGCGAGGACGACGACGGGAATGGCAACCGGGTCGATCATGGCGGAAGGGTCAACTCGCGCGCCGGCGGCAAAGCCTGCAGGAGCGCCGAGTCTAGCACCGGTGTTTTCGCGGCGGCGCCGGGCACCTCGCGCACCAGCCGCGGCACCAGGTAGCCGGGCAGCCGCTCGCGCAGCCCGGCGTGCAGGGCCATGGCCGAGGCGTCATCCACCGCAAAATGGGCGGCACCGCGGACCGGATCGAGCTGGTGGAGGTAGTAGGGCAGGACCCCTGCGGCGAACCCGGCCTCGGCCAGGTCCGCCTGGGCGCTGATCGAATCGTTGACGCCCCGCAGCAGGACTGCCTGATTGAGCAGGGTGACGCCGGCCGCGCGCAGCCGTTGGCAGGCCTCGCCCAGGGCGGGGCCGAACTCGCGCGCGTGGTTGGCATGCAGCACCATCACCACGGGTCGCGGAAAGGCCCCCAGCCAGTCGAGCAAGGCGGCATCGATGCGCGCGGGCAGCACCACCGGGGTCCGCGTGTGCAGTCGCAGCCGGCGCAGTTGCGGGAGGGTGGCCAGTTCGGCCGCGAGGCGGGCCAACTTGCCGTCGACCAGGGCCAGCGGATCGCCGCCGCTCAGGATCACCTCTTCGGCCTCCGGATCCTCGCGGAGCGTCTCGAGGACCGGCCGCCAGCCGCCCGCGGCGGCGTTGGCCTCGGCATAGGGAAACTCGCGGCGAAAGCAGTACCGGCAATGCACCGCGCAGGCGCCGGTGGTGATCAGCAGGCGCCGTCCGCGATACTTGTGCAGCACGCCGGCGTCACCGAGCACGGCGAGGTCGCCCACGGGGTCCGCCACGAACCCCGGGACCTCGACCAGTTCCCCGGCCTGCGGCAGCACCTGCCGCAGCAAGGGATCGTCGGGATCGCCGGGCCGCATGAGCGCCACGTAGGCCCGGGGAACCCGCAGCGCGAACTTGCGTGCCGCAGCCCGCAAGTGCGCCAGGGCGGCGGGGTCCGGCGCCGGCAGGGCGAGGGCCGCGAGCAGTTCGGCAGGGTCCGTCAGTGCGTTCGCCAACTCCACCTGCCAGGGGGCGGGGTGGTCGGGTCGGGCCGGGAGGGGTATCATAAGCGGCTGATTATTCCACGGTTGCCCCGGCAGCCCCACCGCGAGTTCTTCCATGTCGTCCTACAGCACCAACGAGTTCAAGTCCGGTCTCAAGATCCTCCTCGAGGGCGAACCCTACGCCATCGTCGAGAACGAGATGGTCAAGCCCGGCAAGGGTCAGGCGTTCAACCGCGTGAAGGTCCGCAACCTCAAGACCGGTCGTGTCACCGAGCGCACCTGGAAGAGCGGCGACAGTGTCGAGGGTGCCGACGTCGTCGACGTCGACATGCAGTTCCTGTACCGCGAAGGCGACTTCTGGACCTTCATGGTCCCCGATACCTACGAGCAGTACACCGCCGGCAAGGGCGCCATGGGCGAGTCGGCCCAGTGGCTCAAGGACGGCGTCGAGTGCCAGGTCACGCTGTGGAACGGCGAGCCGCTCACGGTTCAGGCGCCTGCCCATGTCGAGCTGAAGATCGTCGAAACGGACCCGGGCGTCCGTGGCGACACCGTCACCGGTGGCCAGAAGCCGGCGAAGCTCGAGACGGG
>JBJTPC010000395.1:0-2096 GCA_046074905.1 Gammaproteobacteria bacterium | reverse complement strand
GCCGTGCCGCACTGGCACCCCGCCATGTCGTCGACAGCGAGCCCGGCTTCTCCACTGCCGCCTTGGCGACCCGCTACGCCGCGCTCGCGCGCACGCCGGGCAAGACCGTTCTCCGGACGGGCGAGGTCGAGCAGGCCCGCGCCACCGCCACGCGCCAGGTCGAAGCCGAGTACGCCTTCCCCTACCTGTCCCACGCGCCGATGGAGCCACTCAACTGCACCGCCCGCGTGACGCCGGACGGCGTGCAGTTGTGGTTGGGCACGCAAGGACAGACCTTCGACCAGGCCACCGCGGCAGCCGTGGCCGGCACCACTCCCGACAAGGTCAGTGTCGAAACGACCATGCTCGGCGGGGCCTTCGGTCGGCGTGCCACCCCGGACGGCGACAACGTGGCCATGGCCGTGGAGATTGCCAAGCGACTGCCCGGCCAGACGGTGCAATTGGTCTGGACGCGCGAGGATGACCTCACCGGCGGCTACTACCGCCCGCAATTCCATCACCGCATCGTCGCGCATCTCGGGAAAGACGGCCTCCCCGTCGCCTGGGAGCACACCGTGGTGGGCCAGCCGCTGATGCGACCGGGTTCGCCGCTCGAGGGAATGATGCTCGACCCGAAGACCGGACTGGAGGTCACGCTTTACGAGGGCTTGCACCCGATGCCGTACGCGGTGCCCGCCGTCCATCTGCAGGCGCATCAGACCGCGGCCAAGCCGCCGGCGCACTGGTGGCGCAGCGTCGGCAGCACGCACACCGGATTCGCGCTGGAGTGCGCCATCGACGAGTGCGCTCGGGCAGCCGGTCAGGATGCCGTTGCTTATCGCCTCGCCTTGCTGAAGGACAGCCCCAAGGAACGCCGGGTACTCGAAATGGTCGCATCGCGGGCCGGTTGGGGTTCACCGCTGCCGGCAGGTCGCGCGCGCGGTGTCGCCGTGGTGAGCAGTTTCGGCAGCACCGTGGCCCAGGTGGCCGAGGTCTCGGTGGTCGACGGGCAACCGCGCGTCCATCGCGTCGTGGCCGTCATGGACTGCGGCACGGTGATCAACCCGCGGTTGGTCGAACAGCAGGTGCAGAGCGCGATTGCGTATGGCCTCTCCGCCGCGCTGCATGAGGCGGTCACCTTCACGGCGGACCGCGTCGAGCAGACCAACTTCCACCAGTACCGCACCCTGCGCCTGCACGAGATGCCGGAGGTGGAGGTGCACCTGGTGCCGTCGGATGCACCGCCCACCGGCGTTGGCGAGCCCGGGACGCCACCCATCGGCCCGGCGGTGGCCAATGCCTTGCTGGCGCTGACGGGCAAGCCGACCCGCCAGCAGCCATTCGCACGGCAGGTCTGGGGCTAGGCGATCAGCCCCTCGGCCCGCTGCGCCTGCTGCGCGGCGGGACGCGACATCACGCGCCGATGGTACGCAGCCAGCACCGGATGCCCGCCCGCGAGGTCGATGCCGACCACCCGGGTCCAGCCAAGGGTCACGGCAAGGTAGGCGTCCGCCACCGTGAACTGCGCGCCCATCACGAACTCGCGGTCGGCCAATTGCGTGGACAACCAGTCGAAGCGACGCGCGAGATTCTGCTTCGCCAACTCCTTCATGTCCGGCGTGGCCGCCGGATTGAACAGCGGACTGAAGTTCTTGTGCACTTCGGTGGCGATGTAGTTCAGCCACTCCTGCAGCTGATAGCGTGCAAGCGTGCCGTTTGCCGGCGCCAGCCCGCTGGCCGGGGCCTGGTCCGCAACGTACTGCAGGATGGCCACGCCTTCGCAGAGCATGGTCCCGTCATCGAGTTGCAAGGCCGGTACGTAGCCCTTGCCATGGGTCAGCGCCAGGAAGTCCTCGCCGGAGGCGGTCTTCTTGTTGCGGACGTCCGTCTTCTCGATGGTGAACGGCAAGCCCGCCTCGACCAGTGCCAGATGGGAGGCCAGCGAGCAGGCGCCCGGGGAATAGTAGAGCTTCATCCTCGTCTCTCCGTCTTGTACGGCCCCGGCCGGGGCCTCAGGGGTTGCATTTGCACTCGTGGGGAGCCAGCTGCTGCAGGACCCACGCATACTCCATCGCCACCTCGCGGAAGCGCTGGAAGCGACCGCTCTTGCCGCCGTG
>JBJTPC010000394.1:0-2473 GCA_046074905.1 Gammaproteobacteria bacterium | reverse complement strand
GGCCTTGGGATCGAACTTCGACACTTCCATCTTCTCGGGATGGAGCCGCTTGTTCTTGGTGGTGGTGTAGAAGTGGCCGGTGCCGGCGGTGGACAACAGCTTGATCTTGTCACGCATGGCGGCTTACCTCAGATCTTCTCGCCGGCGGCGCGGAGATCCGCGACGACAGCCTCGATGCCGCGCTTCTCGACGGTGCGCAGACCGTTCGAGGAGACACGCAGGGTGACCCAGCGCTTCTCGGACTCCAGCCAGAAACGCTGCTCGTGCAGGTTGGGCAGGAAGCGGCGGCGCTTGCGGTTGTTGGCGTGGGACACGGTATTGCCCGTGGCGGGGCGCTTGCCGGTCACCTGACAGACTCGGGACATGGTCGATTCCTCGTACCTTGCGCCCGCGCCAAAGGGCGCCGGGCGGCTCAACAGCCGCGTATTAAGCCAAAAACCGCGGCCGAGGGCAAGGGGTCGCGTGGTTTTCAGGGGAGCAGGCCCCTTTCCGCCAGACTGGTACAGTCCGGGCCCCCGATGATGAGGTGGTCCACCACCCGGATATCCACCAGGGCGAGGGCATCGCGCAGGCGGAGGGTGATGGCCTCGTCGGCGCGACTCGGCTCGGCAATGCCCGAAGGGTGATTGTGCGCCAGAATCACCGCCGCGGCCTGGCGGGCCAGGGCGGCCTTCACCACTTCCCGGGGGTGCACGCTGGCCCCGTCGATCGTGCCGCGGAAAAGTTCCTCGTAGGCCAGGAAACGGTGCCGGTTGTCGAGAAACAGGCAGCAGAAAACCTCGTGTTCGCGGTCCCGCAGCTGGGCACGGAGGTAGTCCCGCGCGGCGCGGGGGTTGGCGAGCAAGGGCCCCTCCCGCAGGGCGGCGAGGTGATGCCGGCGGGCCAGTTCGAGGGCGGCTTGCAGTCGGGCGTGATCGGCAATGGGAAGGCCATGGCTGCCGGGATCCCGGCCGGCTGCCGTCAGCAAAGCGTGGAGGGAGCCGGCCCGCGTCAGGGCGGCACCGGCGCGCTGGCGCGCCCGACGCAAGGAGCGCCCGTGCCCGAGCAGGAGCGCGAGCAGTTCCGGTTCGCTCAGCGCGCCGGGTAAGGGAGGAGTGTCCATGGGTTCATCCTGCGCGTATTCCGGTGTCGGCCGGGCGGGGAAAAGCGGCCTGAACCGCCGGATAGCGAGGATCGCGCCATCGCGCAGGGGCATTCCTCGGTGTCATGCCCGAAATCCCCCCGTGTAGACTCCGATGGCAAGCCGACCGACGGGCGGGCGGTGGGCACGCCATGGGGGAGGGAGCGATGGGGCGCACAGCGGGATTCCGGCAGATGATCGAGGGCACGCGCGAGGATTACCTCCTGCTCCAGGAGTACGAGCATCCCTACGTGGCGGCGCTGCCCGACCGGCTTCTCGCGGCACTGGAGGGGTTGAAGTCCGGCCTCGGCGGTTACCCGGTGGACCGATACCAGCACTCCCTGCAGTCCGCGACGCGCGCCCTGCGGGACGGGGCGGACCGGGAACTGGTGGTCGCGGCCCTCCTGCACGACATCGGCGACGACCTCGCACCCTACAATCATTCGCAACTCGCCGCGTCCATCCTGCGGCCCTACGTACGACCCGAGGTCACCTGGATCGTCGAGCACCATGGCCTGTTCCAGCTGTACTACTACGGCCATCATTACGGGCTCGACCGCAACGCGCGCGATCGCTTCCGCGACCATCCATGGTTTGCCGCCTGCGAGCGCTTTTGCGAGCGCTGGGACCAGGCCGCCTTCGATCCCGACTACCCGAGCGAGCCGTTGGCGACATTCGCTCCCTGGGTGCGCGAAATCTTCACTCGCCCGGCCTTCGATCCGCAGTTCACCGGGAGCCTCCGGGACGCGTGGTAGCACCGGGGAGTCCGGCGGAGTCGGGCAGCCGGCGGCTCCCCGCCAGACCTGACGGTCATGACACCCACAGTTTTCTTCAGTTGTCGGCGCCCGTTCGCCCAGTGACAATCCATCCATGTCCGCATCCCCGTCCAACCCGATTTCCGCGCGCCCGCCCCGCCTGCTGGTCGGCGTGAGTGGTGGCATCGTGGCCTACAAGGCCGCGGAACTGGTGCGCCTGTTCGTGGGCCGTGGCGCCGAGGTGCAGGTGGTGATGACCGCCGGGGCCCGCGAGTTCGTCACGCCGCTGACGTTCCAGGCACTCTCCGGGCGGCCCGTACGCGACAGCCTGTGGGATGCCGCGGCCGAGGCGGGGATGAGCCACATCGAGTTGGCACGCTGGCCCGATGCGGTGATCGTCGCGCCGGCCACGGCCGATCTCCTCGCGCGCTACGCGCATGGTCATGCGGATGACCTGTTGACCACCCTGTTGCTGGCTACCGACCGGCCTGTGGCAGTCGCCCCGGCGATGAATCGCCTCATGTGGGCAGCAGCGGCGACCCAGGACAACGTCGCCCGCCTGCAGGGTCGAGGGGTGGAGGTGCTCGGTCCTGCGGAA
>JBJTPC010000393.1:0-7502 GCA_046074905.1 Gammaproteobacteria bacterium | reverse complement strand
CGGCGATCTTTTCGGCGTAGGAGTCGCGCAGGTAGCGGACCTGGGTATCGCCACCCGCATCGAGCGGGGTGTCGAGGTGGGTGACCAAAGCCTTCAATCGCAGCCGCTGGCCGCTTTCGCCGCTGAGCAACACGCTGTTGGTGCGCTCGTCGGCCACGAGCTTCACGCCACCGCCCTCGGCACCGGCCTGCGCCTGCGCCAGCGAATTGACCACCCGCACCACCTCTGCGGCGGAGGCGTGCTCGAGGCGGATGACATCGATGTCCTCATCACCGCCCTGGTCGATCCGCTTGATGATGCGGATCAGCCGGTTCACATTGTTGGCGCGGTCCGAGATGATGAGGATGTTCGAGGAGGGGTAGGCGGCGAGATGTCCGTACTGCGGAATCAGCGGACGCAGGATCGGCACCAGTTGCGCCGCGCTGACGTTCTTCACCTGCATCACTTGCGTCACGATCTCGTCCGAGGAGGCACTGACCTTCTCGGGCAGGTCGTTGGCCGGCACCTGCCGGGCGTTGGCATCCGGGATGATCTTCCAGACTTTCCCGGACGGGACCGCCACGAAGCCATGCACCTGGAGAATCGCGAGGAAGGCTTCATAGAAGGCGTCCGGCGACATCGGCGTGGCGGAGAGCATCGTCACCTGCGCCTTGGCGCGCGGGTCGATGATGAAATTGCGCCCGGTGACCTGGCTGACCGCCTCGACGATCTGGCCGAGGTCGGCATCCTTGTAGTTCGGGGTGATCATCGGGCCGCCGCCGCCACGGGAGGGGGCCGGTTGCTGGGCTGTCGCCACCCCGACCAGCCCGGGACCCGCCAGCAGCACCGGCAGGGTGGCCAGCGCCAGCGCGAGGAAACGGGACGGCATTCGGTCCGACAGGGCCGACCGGGCCTTGGCAGGATTCGTCATTCGGTGGGCTCCGGGGGGGTGGCTGCCGCGGCGGCGGTTGCCATCTGGTTGGCATCGATGGTGATGTCACGGGTGACCCCGTTCCGCGACACGGTCACGTTCACCCGGTCACCGGGTTGCATGCCGCTCAGGGCCGAGAGGCCCCGCGCCGGGTCGGTGAGGGCCGAACCGTTCACCTGCGTGATGAGATCGCCCGGTTGCAGTCCCAGGCTGGCAAAAGCGCCGCGGTCGCGACCGGGGTAGACGCGGAACCCCTGCAACTGACCATCCATCAGCACCGGGGTGGGGCGGATGATCTCGGCGACGTAGGCCGGGTTGTCGGCGATGGCGCGATTGATGGTGCCGGGGAGTGTGGGGCGTACCGGCAAGATCATGGGCGCGGCGCTCACCGACGTCGGCAGGGGGGCGACGCCACTCGGTACCGCCGGGGTCAGACGAGGCAGCGACACCGACTGGATCGACCCGTTGAGGTCGAGTTCGACGCGGTCCGGGTAGACTGCCCGCAATTTGCCGCCTCCGGGCACGACGTCGCCGATCCGGAAGAACTTCGCCGTCTCGATCGCCTCTCCGAGGATGGCGAAGCCGAGACCCGGGTCCCGGTAGGCGATCGTCCCGGCAAGGACGAGGGAGGAGGAGGCGGCGGTGGTGGCCGTCGCGCCACCGGTCGCACCGCCGATCCCGAACAGGTGGGCGTTGGCGATGATTCCCGCATCGAAGCCGCCGGGGGCGGCACCGGTGATTGCCGGCAGGGGTACGTTCGCCACCTGCTGGCCGGCCGGCGGCGCGGCGAGAAACGACAGGACCAGGCGGGCCAGCACCAGTGCCAGGGCGATGGCCAGCACGACGGCGGCGAGCAGGGGACCCCGGCCCTCCAGCCAGCCGCCCAACCGGGCGCCGATGCCTGCGACAAACGCGGGTTTCATCCACCTTGCTCCTGCATCCCGACATGATACGGGGGCGGGGGGAAAGCGCTCAAGGGAATCCGTGCCCATCCTGTGGATTCGCGCATGAATCGCATTCGTTTTCCGTGCGGTCCGACCTTGTCATCCCCCGGGGGTGGCCCTATAAAGGGCAGTGTTAAAGCCCCCATTCCCCCCCGCTTGCCCGCGACGCGGGCCCACTCGCCCGATCCCCCCGACCGTCCCTCCGGCGCCGAACCCGGCGGCGGTGCGTTGGTCGAGGAAGCCCCGCCCCAACTCAAGCGTCCCCCCCGCTACCACGTCGTGCTGTTGAATGACGACTACACGCCGATGGAGTTCGTGGTGGACGTGCTGCAGCGGATCTTCGGGCTCGACCGCATCCGCGCCACGCGGGTGATGCTCGAGGTACACACCAACGGCAAGGGAATCTGCGGTTCCTTTACCTACGAAATAGCGGAAACGAAGGTGGCGCAGGTGACAGCCTACGCCCGCCAGCACCAGCACCCGCTGCTGTGCACCCTGGAAGAGGCGGACTGAACCGTGCTATCGAGCGAACTCGAGTATTGCCTCAATGAGGCGTTCCAGGCGGCCCGCGAGGCCCGCCACGAATACATGACGGTCGAGCACCTGCTGCTGGCCATCCTGGACACCCCCAAGGTCCGCGAGGTGCTGCGTGCCTGCGGGGCGGACCTCTCCCGCCTCAAGAAGGACCTGCAGCAGTTCATCGAGGACGGTACACCCCGCCTGCCCGAGGACGACGAGCGCGAGGTCCAGCCGACGCTGGGCTTCCAGCGCGTGCTGCAGCGGGCGGTGTTCCATGTGCAGTCCAGTGGCCGCAAGGAAGTCGGCGTCGCCAACGTCCTGATCGCCATCTTCAGCGAAAAGCAGTCGCATGCCGCCTACCTGCTCAGCCAGCAGGACATCGCGCGGCTGGATGTCGTCAACTACGTCTCCCATGGCCTCTCCAAGCTGAAGGAAGAGTCGGCCGAGAAAGACGAGCCGCCGGCAGCGGAAGCCGAAAAAGAGGGCGCCGAGGGCGGCAGTGCACTCGAGAAGTACTGCACCAATCTCAATCGCCAGGCCGCGGATGGCCGGATCGATCCGCTCATCGGTCGTCAGCTGGAGGTCGAGCGGACCATCGAGATCCTCTGCCGTCGCCGCAAGAACAATCCGCTCTACGTGGGCGAGGCCGGCGTCGGCAAGACCGCCATCGCCGAGGGCCTGGCGCGGCTGATTACCGAGGGCAAGGTGCCCGACGTGCTTTCCGACTGCACCCTGTGGTCATTGGACATGGGCTCGCTGATTGCGGGCACCAAGTACCGCGGTGATTTCGAGAAACGCCTGAAGAGCGTCCTCACGGAGTTGCGCAAGCAGCCCGGAGCCATCCTCTTCATCGACGAGATCCATACCGTCATCGGTGCCGGCGCCGCTTCGGGCGGGGTCATGGATGCGTCCAATCTGATCAAGCCGGCCCTGTCCAACGGCGAACTGCGCTGCATCGGCTCGACCACCTACCAGGAGTATCGCGGCATCTTCGAGAAGGACCATGCCCTGGCACGTCGTTTCCAGAAGATCGACGTGGTGGAACCGACGGTTCAGGAGACCTTCGAGATTCTCAAGGGACTCAAGGCCCGCTACGAGGAGCACCACGGCGTCAAGTACCAGGACGAGGCGCTGCGCTCGGCCGCCGAACTCGCCGCCCGTTACATCAACGACCGCCACCTGCCGGACAAGGCCATTGACGTGGTGGACGAGGCGGGGGCGAACCTGCGCCTTCGCCCGGCGGACCAGCGGCCGGTTGAAGTGGATGTGCCGCAGGTCGAGGCAGTGGTGGCGCGGATTGCGCGCATCCCGCCCAAGCAGGTGTCTTCCACCGATCGCGAGGTGCTGAAGAACCTCGAGCGCAACCTCAAGCTGGTCATCTTCGGGCAGGACCCGGCAATCGACACGCTGGCGGCTGCCATCAAGCTCTCCCGCTCCGGCCTCGGTGATACCCGCAAGCCGGTGGGTTCATTCCTGTTCGCCGGTCCTACCGGTGTCGGCAAGACCGAGGTCACCCGCCAGCTCGCCATCGCCCTGGGCGTGGAACTCATCCGTTTCGACATGTCCGAATACATGGAACGCCATACGGTATCCCGCTTGATCGGTGCGCCGCCGGGGTATGTCGGCTTCGACCAGGGCGGACTGCTGACCGAAGCAATCACCAAGCACCCGCATTGCGTGCTGCTGCTCGACGAAGTGGAGAAAGCACATCCGGAGGTGTTCAACCTGCTGCTGCAGGTCATGGACCATGGCACGCTCACCGACAACAACGGTCGCAAGGCGGATTTCCGGCATGTGGTGATCGTGATGACCACCAATGCCGGTGCCTTCGAGCTGTCGCGGCCCTCGGTGGGCTTCGTGCAGGCGGACAACAGCAGCGATGGAATGGAAGCCCTCAAGCGACTGTTCTCGCCGGAGTTCCGCAACCGTCTCGACGGCATCATCCAGTTCGCCCCCCTGGGTGAGGCCACCATCGAGCGGGTGGTGGACAAGCTGCTGGTGGAAGTGGAAACGCAGCTGGAGCAGAAGGGCGTGCAGTTGCATGTGGACGACGCGGCGCGCCGTTGGCTGGGCAAGAAGGGCTACGACCCGAAGATGGGTGCACGGCCGATGGCGCGGCTGATCCAGGAACAGATCAAGCGCCCGCTGGCCGAGGAACTCCTGTTCGGAAAGCTTGCCGACGGGGGTGTGGTCCACGTGACGGCGGAGGGTCCGGACGCCGATTCGCTCAAGCTCGTGACCCGCGCCGTGGACGAGCCTGAGTTGCTGACACTGCACTGAGCCCGGTCGAATCCCGTCAGGCCAGCCTGACAGGTACGCAGAGCCGGTAGCCGCTCTGGCGGATGGCCCGCAGGCAGTCCTCGGGGGCTCCCGCCCGGGTCAGCTTCGAACGCAGCCGGGCAATCGCCACCATGGTGCGATTCTTTTCGGTACTGCCCTCGGGTGTCCCGAGGGCCTGGAACACCTGCCAGGTTTCGAGTTGTTGCCCGGCCGCACGCACGAAGGATGCCAGCAACTGCGCCTCGCGCTCGGACACCGGAACCTGACCCGCCGGGCCTTCGACACGCAAGGCGCCAACATCCAGTTGCAGCCCGGCCTGCGCCGGTCGGGTGGCGGCGCTGCGCCGTCCCGCCTGGACCGTTGCCGCGAGCAGTTCGCGCGGATCCACGGGCTTGACGAGATAGGCGTCGGCACCGTGCTCGTAACCGGCAATGCGGTTGCCGACACTGGACAACGCCGTCATGGCGATGATGCCGAGGTTTGGCTGGCCGTGGCGCAACCGGCGAATCAACGACAAGCCGCTTTCCCCCGGCAGTTGCAGGTCGATGATGGCCACGTCGACCGGATAGGCCCCCGCATCCTCGACCAAGGCTTCGGCACAATCCATCGCGGTGACCCGGTGCCCTGCAGCCGACAGCAATTCGGCCACGGCGTCGCGCAACGCGTCATTGTCCTCCACCAGGACGATGTTCAGCGGGGCATCCATAACCGGAATCTCGTGGTGGTCTCGTCGCTCGCGTGGCTCAGTTGTCCCCCCAGCCGTTCCGCCAGCCGGGAGGCAAGGAACAGGCCGAGACCAGCCCCCGACTGGCGATGGGCGCCGGGGCCGCGATAGTACTTCGTGAACAGGCGTGCGGGGTCCGGTGGACCAAAAGGCCCTATCCGGTTTTCGACCAGGATTTTCAGGCCGGGGGTGCCATCCGCGCCGATGGTCGCCTGTGCTTCGAGAACAATCGGCGAATCGGGTGCACCATAACGCCCCGCGTTATCGATGAGAATGCCCACGATCGCATTCACCACCGCCGGGCGGGAGCGCCGCGCCACCAATCCGGGCGCGACGCGGACCGCGATTCGTCCCGGATCACGCGCATGGCCGGCAAGCTCCGGCAGGTCGACTGCTGGATCCCAGTCCGCCTCCGGCGCAGGATCCTCCTCCTCATCGAGGCGTGCGGTCTCGAGGCAGCGCTCCACCAGCCGGTCCATCTCGGCAATCGAGTCGTGGACACGACGGCGTGCGGCCGGCGAGTTCGGTGCCTGGTCCGCGGAGATTCGCAGTACCGACAGTGGCGTGCGGATTTCATGCGTCAGCATCAGCATGAGGTCACGCGTTTCCTGACGACGCTCCCGCTGCTGCCGGACGATATCCTCGGTCCGTTGGCGGGCCAGCCGCTCGGCGAACAGGGCCGCGTTCGCCGCCGAGCGCCGATGGGCACCACGAACCGCCACGAACAGCGCGAGGATGGCGAAGAAGCCGCCGACCGCAAGTGGCAGGTCGGTCCAGGTGGTTGGCACGTGAATCAGGAGGGCCGGCAAGCAGGCGCTGATGACCACCAGCCCCTTGAGCAGCGACTCGATGCGTCGCTCGCGGGCCGCGAGCACCGGCAACTCCTCGTGGTGGCGGTCCATCCACAGGCCGATCAGCCCGCAAGGCAAGCTGAGCAGCGTGGCGACCATGGCCAGTCGCTGACCATGAGGAAAGGGCGCGGTCACGCAAACGACCAGCGCGGTCAGGGCCAGGGCGGTCGGCAGCCAGTCAACGACTGCGCGTGAGGGCGGACGGCGGAGTGTATCCCGGGAAGCCGCAGTGACCGCCGCCACGAACAGCGTATGGCCCAGCGCGAACATCGCCATCAGTTGGTCTCCCGACAGCCGCGCGAACAGCGCTGCCAGAGGGGCCATCGGGGCTTCGGCCGGGGCAGCAGCGCCACGCAGGAAGTACGGTGACGCCAGCAGGATACGTGCAACCAGGCCTGCACCGAGACGGTCCCGGTAGCGCAGGAAGCCGATGAGTCCGGCGACCAGCGCAATCACGGCCAGTGCGGTCATCATGTAGACACGACCGGCGGTAAGGAAGTTCTGTACCGCGGCGTCGACACGTGTCCTCAGTTCCACCAGGGGCAGGGGTCCGCGGGTGGTCCGATGGTGCAGATAGAGTTCCTTCACCCCGGGGCACAAGGGCACGACGAACCAGCCACTGACCGAGAACTCGCTGCTGGCGTCAGGGTACTCGCGCGCCGGCCAGTGACCACACTGGGGGTCGGTCGGCGGATAGAGGATTTCCATCCGGCTCTGGTTGGGCAGACGTACGTAGAGGACGCGGTCCGGCGTCTCGACGGTCTCCGCCAGACCAAGTCGCTCCCAACGGACCGAGCCCTCGGCCGGAAACTGCCATGCGGGCTGGAGCGGCAAGAATTCCCGGGACCGGACAGCCGCAAACGACTCCGCGCCGCCGGGATCAAGGTGCTGTTCCCGCGCCAGCGGCAGCGGGTCGGCCGCGGCCGGGGGCAGCCAGACAGCCCCCAGGATCCAGGCCAGCAGCAGGCGGGCGATCAACGTCCGCGGTAAGTGATGCGACCCTTGCTCAGATCGTAAGGGGTCATTTCGACCGTCACCGCATCGCCCGTCAGGATGCGGATGTAGTTCTTGCGCATCTTGCCCGAGATGTGGGCGGTGACGATGTGGCCGTTCTTCAGCTTCACGCGGAAGGTCGTGTTGGGCAGGGTCTCGATGACCTCGCCCTCCATCTGCAATGCGTCCTCTTTGGACATTCTGTGCCTGTTGCCTGCTCTGTGGCGGGCCCCACCGGAATGGCGCGGCCTGTTTCGCGCGCGGATTGTGCGTCAATCGCC
>JBJTPC010000392.1:0-10337 GCA_046074905.1 Gammaproteobacteria bacterium | reverse complement strand
CCAGTAGATGTGCTCGTGGGAAACCTTGCCGTCGCGGAAGCCGACCACCACTGCCACCACGAATTCGACCGGTTTCCCGGTGGGCGGCACGCCTGGCAACAACCAGTCGATGACGGTCGTATGCGTGAAGGAGATGTAGATCTCCTCGACGATGCTCGACTCACCCACCGTGCGCGAGAGCCCCTCCATCTTCACGTCCGGCGGAAAGAACTTGCCCACCAGGTGGTCGCGGTAGAACGCATGGACGCTCTCGTGCCCATACCCGCCCGCACGCGTCGGTACGTGGTTGAGATGGGGACGATCTGCCATGGTCGCCATGGTGGTCGCGAGGTCGCCCTCGAGCTCCGCGCCGACATGGCGCTCGAACGTTGCCACCATCTGCTGCTGTTCTGCCGTCAACATCGTGGTTCCCCCGTGACTTGAAGCCGAAACGATTCAGGTTTGACCCGCGGATTCAAGCTTAACGCGAATTCTGTCCGCGACCAGCGATCGAGGGCAGATTGAGCGAAAGGCGGAGCGCATCGAACAAGGCATTGACCCGCTTGGGTGAGACCGTCAAGGTTGCCTTGAGGTCCTGCGCGAACACCGACAGGGCGTATTCTTCGAGGGTCCAGCGCAACTCGTGCAGGACCTCGGCGGCATAGCCCGCCGATTTGGCAGCCGCCTGCAGCTCCGCGAAGCGCCGCCACAATTCCCGCTGCTCGAACTGGGCCTCGAGCACCCGCCCCTGCGCGCCACGCAACTTGGCGGCCCGCCGGCAAGTCGTCTTCACGTACTTGGGAAGGTACTCCAGCCAGGGATCCGGAGTCACCGCCACGAATCCGGCGAACACCTGCCGCGCAAGTGCGGCACGGACATCCTCGACCAGCACGGCATCCAGACCGTCGGGCAGGGAAGCGAGTTCCTTGCGGGCAACCGCCGTGGCCTCGAGCAGCTCACGCATCCGCGCCGCCAGGCGTTCTTTCACGTCGTGGAGCACGGGCCGGGCGCGGACCAGCGCCGCCTCGAAGGCCTCGCGGGTCACGGGCAGGTCACCCTCATGGGCGAGACCAGCGGCATGCCCGGAATAGAACGCCCGGGCGACCACGCGGTCGGCAAGTTCGCGGGCGAAGCCACGGGAGGGACCCAGCAATTGATGAAGCAGCATCAGTCCACGATCGGCCGCGAAATCCTTCTCGAGGCTGCGATGGAGCGGCGCGAGCGCCAGTACCGCCATGCGCGCCACACCCTGTCGGGAAACACGGGCTGCCGTCGGCGGATCTTCTTCCAGCGTGAGATTCACGGCGTCACCCCCGTCCTCGAGGGCCGGATGGAGGACGATCCGGACGCCCTGGCGGATGACCTCGAGCCGCTCCGGGATCTGCGCGAAGTCCCAGACCCGCACCTGGCTTCGCTGCCAGTCGACGTCCGCCACCGGTGCATTCGTGCCGCCGGCGCGTCGGGCCAGGCGCCGCAGTTCTTCCAGATTGCGGTCCTCGGCCACCGTCCGTCCAGTCGCATCGACCACGCGGAAATTGAGCCGCAAATGCGGCGAAACCTCAATTCTCTCGAGTTGGGGGACACCGAGGGGTTCCCCGGCGCGGGCCGTCAGGAATTGGGCGGCCGCTGCCACGAAGGACAGGAGACCGGTACGCTCCGCCACCGCACAGGCCGCGACGCAGGCGGCCGCCACGTCCGGCGCAGGGACCAGTTGACGCCGCGCATGCTTGGGCAGCGCACGAATCCATTCGGTGACCAGCTCGATTCGCCAACCCGGAATGGCCCCGACGATTTCCCCGGGGTCGAGGCGCGAAACCAGCGGGTACGGTACGGTGACCGTTGCTCCGTCATCCGGACGCGCCGGGTCGAAAACATACGCCACGGGCAAGAGGTTGCCGGCAAGTCGCAAGCGGTCGGGAAAACGCTGTTCGTCGACCGGGGGCGCTTCGGGGCGTCGCAGGTCGCCGGCACTGAAGACAAAAGCGGCCCGTGCACCGTCTCCGGCCCCTTTCCACCAGGTGGAAAAAGCCATCACGTTGTGAACGTCTGCGGGTACACGGTCCAGATAGAGATCCGCTTCCTCCGTCTCGTCCTTGAGCACCACATGGCGACGGAGCTTGGCCTCCTCCGCCGCAAGCCGCTCCCGGGTAGCGCGGTTGGCCGCAAGGAAAGGCAGTACCAGACGGCTCCGTCCATGCACCAGCGCTTCGCGGATGAAAAACTCGCGGGCACCTGCCGGATCCACGTTGGCGAACGGCACACGGCGCCCGGCCGACAGGGTCAGTCCATACAGCGTCACCGTCTCGGCGATGCTCGCCTGGCCACGTTGCTCGTCCCAGACGGGATCGCCGTGGGAACGCTTCACCAGGTGATGTGCCGCCTGCTCGATCCAGGCAGGGTCCAGCCCCGCCACCAATCGCGCGTAGATCCGCTGCGTCTCGACGATATTGCCCGCCATCAGCCAGCGGGGGCTGCGGTTGCGCAGCGGCGTACCCGGCGCAATCTGGAAGCGCAAACCCCGGGCACCGTCGTACAAGCCCTTTTCCGGACGATCGCGCGCCCTCCCCGTCGCACCAGCTGCACCTCGGCCTGGCTCGCTCCGCAGGCCGATGTTTCCCAGCAACCCCGCCAGCAACGAGCGATGCAGCGCCTCGTAACTGGCCGCCTGTTCTTGCATTGGCCACCCCATCTCGCCGGCGATGGTGGCAAGCTGGGCATGCAGTTCTTCCCACTCGCGCATGCGGATCGCGGATAGAAACTGCTCGCGACACCAGCGCCGCAAGGCATTGCGCGAGCGCGATCCGCGCTCGGCCTGATAGGCGGCCCAAAGCTTGAGCAGGGTGGAAAAATCGCTGTCGGGATCGGCAAAGGCCGCGTGCCGGGCATCAGCGGCCGCCTGCGCCTCCTGCGGCCGCTCGCGCGGGTCCTGCATGGACAAGACCGCGGCAAGCACCAGCACCTCGCGCAGGGCACCCCGACGCCGGGCCTCGACCAACATGCGCCCAAGCCGCGGATCCACCGGCAGACGGGCGAGTTGTCGTCCCAAGGGCGTCACGTGGCGCCGATCATCCACTGCCTCGAGTTCCTGCAGCAGGCGATAACCATCGCTGATCTGGCGGCCGTCGGGCGGATCGATGAAAGGGAAGTCCTGAGGCGTACCCAGTCCCAGCGTTTCCATCTGCAGGATCACGCTGGCGAGGTTGGTGCGCAGCACCTCCGGCGCCGTGAAAGCCACCCGGGCACCGTAGTCGTCCTCGCCGTACAACCGGATACAGAGACCCGGCCCCACGCGGCCACAACGACCCCGACGCTGGTCGGCGCTGGCTTGCGAGACCGGCTCCACCGGGAGTCGCTGGATCTTCGCACGGGCACTGTAGCGACTGATACGCGCGGTTCCCACATCGATCACGCTGCGGATGCCCGGAACCGTCAGGGAGGTTTCCGCGACATTGGTGGCGAGCACCACGCGCTGCCTGCCACCCCGACGGAACACCTTCTGCTGCTCGTCCCAGCCGAGCCGCGAGTAGAGCGGCATCACCTCGAGGCGATCACCGATCGCACCCTCGAGCGCCTCGGCGGTATCGCGGATCTCCCTCTCGCCAGGCAGGAACACCAGCATATCCCCGCGGCCGATCTCGCCGGGCTCCTGGCGAATCTCCTCCACTGCGCGCAGGACACCCGCGGTCACGCCGGGATCCAGATCATCATCGTCATCGGTGGCGAGCGGACGGTAGCGGGTCTCGACCGGCCAAGCCCGCCCCGAGACCTCGAGCACGGGTGCTGGTCGACCCTGCGCATCGGCGAAAAACGCCGCAAACCTCGCCGTCTCGATGGTGGCGGAGGTAATGACGATGCGCAGGTCGGGGCGCCGCTGCCGCAGGCGCTGCAGCACGCCGAGCAGGAAGTCGATATTCAGGCTGCGCTCGTGCGCTTCGTCGATGATGAGCGTGTCGTAGGCCGTGAGATCCGGGTCTTCGCGCAGTTCCGCCAGCAACACGCCGTCGGTCATCAACTTGACGAGCGTTCCCGCGGAGGTCCGGTCGGTGAAGCGCACCTTGAAGCCGACCACCGCCCCCAGCGGCGTCTGCAATTCCTCGGCAATCCTTGCGGCAACCGTCCGGGCCGCCAGTCGACGTGGCTGGGTGTGACCGATCATGCCGCGGCGACCGCTGCCCGCCTCGAGACACAGCTTCGGCAACTGGGTGGTCTTGCCGGAACCGGTCTCGCCGCAAATGATGACCACGGGATGCTGCCGCAAGGCAGCCAGCAAATCATCGCGTCGCGGCGCGACCGGCAGTTCCGCCGGATAGGTGACCGTCGGTATCGACGCCGCACGCTCCGTCGCGCGTGCCGCTGCCGCCATCAAGTGCGACTCAAGCGCAACGCGATCCCGATCGTGGGGCAATCCCCGTGAGATCCTCTCGGCAAGGCGTTGCTGCAACTGGCGGGCACGGCGGGCATCGCGCACCATCAGCACGGCGGCTGCATCGGCTGCGGGCGTCGGCAACGACGACTCGCTCATCGGCCCGGCAGCCGGATCAGGAAGCGCGCACCGCCGCGTGGCGACTCGCTCACGCTCAGGGTTCCGGCCTAAAGGCTGACGAGGTCGGCCACGACGGCAAGCCCGATGCCCTGCCCGGGAACATCCTCGTCCAGACGAACGCCACGCCCCACGATCCGTTCGCGCTCCGCCGGCGCGATACCCGGCCCATCATCCTCGACGGCCAGTTCCAGCCCCGGCCGGCGCCACCCCGGGCTGGTCCAGGTGCCCACCCTCACATCGACGGCACTCCGCGCGAACTTGCATGCGTTGTCCGCGAGATTGCCGACCAACTCCAGGAGGTCGCCGCGATCCAGTGGACAGGCCACCCTGGCGTCCGGTGATTCGCCCATCATGCCCAGCAGTTGCAGATGCAAGCCGCGTGCCGCATACACCTTCCGCAGGGCGCCGAGCACCTCCTCGACCACGGGCAGCACCGGTGTCCATTCCACGCCGGGTGCCAGACTCCCCGCCGTGGCACGACGCAGTTGGTGCTCGACGATCTCCTGCATGCGGTTCACCTGGACCGCCACCTCCTGTGGCAGCGGATCGGGCGCGACAGAGGCCACCGGTGAAGCCGGGCGTCGGTTCTCGAGAAGATTGCGCAATATGCTGAGCGGTGTCTTCAAGGAGTGGGCCAGGTTGCCCAGGGTTTGTCGATAGCGCTCCGCCCGATCACGCTCGGCTTTCAACAGGGCATTGAGGTTCTTTGCCACACCCTGCAGCTCGCGTGGCCATTCTCCGGACAATTCCGCGCGCTGCCCCGTCTCCACCTCGGCAATCTGCCGCTCCATGCGGCGCAGCGGTTGCAGCAGCACGCCGGCGACGAGTGCGACGACCAGCGCGGCCACTCCCAGCATGAGGGCACCACCGGCGAGGAACTGGCCGCGCAGTCGCGACAGTTGCGCCCGGTACGGGGCCTGATCCTCGGCGGCGACGAGTACGTACTCGCGCCTGCCCCCTGCTGCAGTCTCCCACGCGATTCCCTGGGCGAACACCAGCAACAAGGTGCCATCCGCTTGGGCCGCCTCCCGCAGGACGCGTTGACCGGGGGGAACATCGAGATCCAGCCGGATATCCGCACCGGCCAGCGAGCCACTCCGCCAGGTCGGTGATTGCCCGCGGGGCTGGACCTGGAGGTAGAGGCCGGAGCGAGGGGTGCCGAGGCGTGGATCCGCCAATTCGGCGACGGGACGCAGACGTCCGTCGGCATCCTCGTCCACCACACCCAGCAGGGCGAGGTTGAGCGCCTGCAGGACATCTCGGCGCGCTTCGCGCCCCACTTCGCGAAAACGCAGATCCGCCGCCACCAGCGCTGACGCCACTGTCAGCACCAGCAGCCCGCAAAGCGCGAGCAGCAGTCTCGCCCGCAGGGACTTCACAGCGGCTTCACCAGCCGATAACCGCGTCCACGCAGTGTCTCGATCGGATGGAGACGTTCTTCCGGGTCAAGCTTGCGGCGCAAGCGACCAACGAAGACCTCGACGGTGTTGCTGTCGCGCTCGGCATCGTCCGGGTACAGACGCTCGGCAAGCTCGGTCTTGGTGACGACCTCGCCGGCATGGTGGACGAGGTACTCGAGCAGGCGATACTCGAAAGCGGTCACCTCGACCGGTCGACCCTCGACTTCGACCGTCTGGCTGCGCGGATCCACTGCCACCGCGCCGGCCCGCAGCACCGGGTCGGCGTGCCCGGCGGCGCGGCGCAGCAGCGCCTGGACTCTCGCCATGACCTCGGCAACGTGAAAGGGCTTGGTGACATAGTCGTCGGCACCTGCCTGGAGCGCTTCCACCTTGTCCTGCCAACGGTCGCGTGCGGTCAGCACCAGCACCGGCAACGCCTTGCCGTTGGCCCGCAGTCGACGAATCAGCTCCATGCCGCTGATTGCCGGCAGGCCGAGATCGATGATGGCCAGATCGCAGGGATACTCGCTGGCGGCAAACAGCCCTTCCTGACCATCCGCCGCCTGCTGCACCAGGTAACCCGCTTCCTCGAGGGCGGCAACCAGGCCAAGCCTCAGGGGCGCCTCATCCTCGACGACCAGGACACGCATGGTTCAGTCGATGCGGCCGGTCAACGCGTCGACCCGGACGCGCACCAAGGTGCCGTCCGGAGTCAGCACCCGGATCAGGTAGAACAACTGACCGTCCCGCGACTGGGCCTCGGCCTTGACGACTTGCCCCCCGAAGCGGGAGAGCACCAGATCCACGGCCGAGTTGAGTGACAGCCGATTGCCAAAGCCGCCCTCGAAGCGGCCACCGCGGCGGTCATCCCCGGGAAAGTCGAAAGACCCGCGTGGATCGCGTTCGCCGCGGCGACCTCGATCGCTGTCCTTGCGGTCCCGGTCGCGGTCTGCCACGGCAGGCGGCACGGCCATCGCGGAGCACAACACTGCGCCGGCCAGCATCGCCAGGAATCGCCGTTTGAGTCCGCTTGCCATGCGCGCAGTGTAGCCGACCGCCCCGCTCAGCGCTCCGCCGGCGAGACCGCCACGCGGATCCGGAGACGCTCGCCCGGGTCATAGGGAAGGCGTGTCTGATAGGTACGGCCCTGATACTCGTACGTGACGCGATAACCGTCCCGACGTTCCTCGATCTGGGTCTCGTAGCGGGTATCGCAGCGCTGGACCACCTCCTCGCGGACCGACGGCAGACGACCCTCGGCGGCGCGCTTCTGCTCGGCCACATCGTGCCCGACCGCTGCGCCGATGATGGCCCCCGCCACCGTGGCCGCACGGCGACCGTCGCCCTTGCCGATCTGGTTGCCGACCGCGCCACCGATCAGGCCGCCGAGGATCGCGCCCCCCGCCGTCCCGTTGCGCGGGTCGTAACCGCCGACGGCACGGGTCTCGTCCCAGCACTCGCGGACCGGCACCTCCCGGCGTACCTCGCGGAGGATGGGCTCGGCCGAGATCACGCGTGCCTCCTCGTAGCTGGTGTCCTCGTCGCGATAGAGCCGCGTCGTGCCACGGGTATCGCTGGCGTAGCGGACTCCTGAACCGTAGGCGACCGGATAGCGGCTGTATCCCGGTCCGTAGTTGGTCACGTAATGGTTCCGACCATAATGGTTGCCCCAGTAATAGCCGGGCGTGAGGTCCACGCCGAGCACGACCTGGGTCCTGCTGCCGCGGCGGTAGCCATCGCGGTCCCAGTAGCGGGCCTCCCGATAATGATCCCGATGGCTGTCACGGTAGCCGCGGCGGTCGTGGTCGCGATCGGCCCATGCCGGGAGCGAGAGTCCCAGGACGGCCAGGGCGAGCAACGAGCGAATGGCGATGGTCTTCATGGCGGTTCTCCTTTCGGCCCGAAGGCGAGCCTCGGGAGAGACTTTGCCCCCGCAAGGCTGAACCGAACCTGAATGACGGGGAAACTTCAGTCGGACTCTTGCCGCCCTCCGCCGGCAAGCTCGCGCTTGGCCTCGTTCCACGCCTCGTCCATGCGCTCCAGACCGGCCTCGGCAGGCGTCAGTCCCTCGGCGGCCAGAAGACTCTCGAGACGGCGGAATCGCTGCTCGAAACGACGGTTGGTTCCCCGCAGCGCCTCCTCCGGATCGACGCCGAGATGGCGGGCGAGATTGACCACCGCGAACAGGACATCGCCGAGTTCTGCGGCAATCTCCTCGCGCCGCCCGACGGACACGGCCGCCGCGAGTTCGCCGAGTTCCTCGTCGATCTTGGCGCGTGCACCTTCCGCATCCGGCCAGTCGAACCCTACGCGAGATACCCGCCGTCCCAACTTTGCCGCGCGCATCAAGGACGGCATCGCGACCGGGATGTCGTCGAGTACGCTGGGATGTCCCGCCGAGACCTTTTCCGCCGCCTTCTGCTGCTCCCAATGCATCGACTGCTGGGCCGCATCGCGTGCCTCGGCGGTACCGAAAACATGCGGATGGCGACGGATCATCTTCTCGACCAGGCCGCACGCCACGGCAGCGAGATCGAAACTGCCCTGCTCTTCCGCCAGACGGCTGTGGAAAACCACCTGGAACAGCAAGTCTCCCAACTCCTCGCGAAGCGCGGATGTGTCCCGCCGGGCGATGGCATCCGCTACCTCGTACGCTTCCTCGAGCGTGTACGGCGCGATGGTGTCGAAGGTCTGCTCGCGATCCCAAGGGCAACCGCCTTGCGGCGCCCGCAACTTCGCCATCAAGGCGACCACGCGCCGGAGCGCCGACTCCGGTGAACCGTCCTCCGGCGGCAAACCGTCCGCGTCGAGGAACTCAGTCACCGGAGGTTTCCAGCAGGGCTGCGAGGGCCATCACCATCTCCGCCGTGGCACCCCAAATCCGGCGACCCTGCCAATGGAACTCCTCGAGTTCGACCTCGATTTCGTCACCGATGCGACGACGACATACCACCCGGTTACCGCGCTCGAGCAGGAATTCGAGCGGCACCTCGAAGACGTCGGCGACTTCCTTGGGATCGGGGCGCAGCGGCCACCCGGGCGTGACCCAGCCGACCACCGGGGTGACCCGAAAACCGGTGAGGATGATCTGCTCCGGGAGATGCCCCAGCACCTCGACGGCCGTCTCCGGAAGGCCGATCTCCTCGCCGGACTCCCGCAGTGCACCCGCGGTGGCACTCGTATCCGTCGCCTCGGGGCGACCGCCGGGGAAGGAAATCTGTCCGGAGTGCCTGCGCAGCGCCGCAGCTCGCTCGGTGAACAGCAGTGTCGGGCCCGTGGGGCGCGCAATGACCGGCATCAGGACGGCGGCCACGGTGGGGTTCGGCGGCATCAATTCGCGAATACGTGCCACCTGGGTCTCGGGAAGTCCGAGGAATGCCCGCCCCGGCACCTGGCCGTTGGGCGTCAGGCCGGCGAGACCGCGGCGCAGACGCAGCAGCCAAGGGTCGTCCCCCGGGGAGACGAAGTCTCGGGAAAGGGTGTTCGGGTACACTTGCGCAGTCTAGCAAAGGACCCGAAATGACCGACTTCGCCCTCCACGCCCTCTCGCCGCTCGATGGTCGCTATGCGCCGCGGATGACCCATTTGCGTCCGCTGTTCAGCGAGGCGGGCCTGATCGGTTTCCGCCTGCAGGTCGAGGCACGCTGGGTGCTGCATCTGGCCATCGTGGCGCGACTGCCGGAACTCGCCGGCCTGTCGCCAGCGGTCATCGAGGCGCTGCGGCTCGCGGCGGGACCGCACCGCGAAGCGGATGCCGCCGCAATCAAGGCCATCGAGAAGACGACCAACCATGATGTCAAGGCCGTCGAGTACCACCTGCGGCACCTGCTGGCCAGCGCCGGAGCGACTCCGGCCGAACTCGAATTCGTGCATTTCGCCTGCACCAGTGAGGACATCAACAACCTCGCCTATGCCCTCATGCTGTCGACGGCACGCCGGGAAGTGCTGCTCCCGGCGCTCCGGGCGCTGGAGGGACGGCTGGTGGCGCTTGCCCACGAGCAGGCGTCGACCCCGATGCTGTCGCGCACCCATGGCCAGGCGGCGAGCCCGACGACCCTCGGGAAGGAAATGGCGAACGTGGCACATCGCCTGCGCCGCGCCACCGGGCAACTGGCAGCGGTCCCGCTGCTCGGCAAGCTCAACGGGGCGGTCGGCAACTACAACGCCCATCTGGCTGCCTATCCGGAACTGGACTGGCCGGCGATCGCCCGCTCGTTCATCGAATCGCTTGGACTGGAGCAGAACCCCTACACGATCCAGATCGAGCCGCACGACGCGCCGGCCGAACTGTTCGCCGCCTTCGCGCGGGCCAACACCATCCTGATCGACTGGAATCGCGACGCCTGGGGCTACATCTCGCTCGGCTTCTTCAAGCAGAAGCTCAAGGCCGGAGAAGTCGGTTCATCGACGATGCC
>JBJTPC010000391.1:0-13175 GCA_046074905.1 Gammaproteobacteria bacterium | reverse complement strand
ATGGAGTTCGCCGTCGAGGCCCAGAACCTCCTCGCAGTCAGTCTCGAAGGGGCGGTGGGCTGAACGCCCTGCCCCATGCACCCCGGAAGCTCGTCATGCCACACTCCCCTGCTCCGCTCCTCGAAGTCTCCGACCTCCATGTGGAGGTGAACGGCAAGCCCATCCTCAAGGGGCTCGACCTCACCGTCCAAGCCGGCGAGGTACACGCGATCATGGGGCCCAACGGCTCCGGCAAAAGCACGCTGTCGCATGTGGTGGCCGGCAAGCCCGGCTACGAAGTGACACGTGGGGCGGTCCGTTTCCGCGGGGAGGACCTGCTCGCCCTGGCCCCCGAGGACCGGGCTCGGGCCGGGGTGTTCCTCGCCTTCCAGTACCCTTTGGAGATTCCGGGTGTCAACAACGCGTATCTGCTGAAGGCGGCGCTGAATGCCAAGCGCAAGTATCTCGGACAACCCGAGGTTGATGCCTTCGAGTTCCTGCAACTGGTCCGCGCCAAGATGCAGCGGATGCAGATGGACGAGGCCTTCCTGTCGCGGGGCGTCAACGAGGGATTCTCGGGTGGCGAGAAGAAGCGCAACGAGGTGCTGCAGATGCAGGTCCTCGAGCCGGCTCTCGCCCTGCTCGACGAGACCGACAGCGGACTCGACATCGATGCCCTGAAGGTCGTCGCCGCGGGAGTCAACGACCTGCGCTCGGCCGACCGTGCGATCGTCATGGTCACGCATTACCAGCGCTTGCTGGACTACATCGTTCCCGACCGCGTCCACGTCCTTGCCGACGGCCGCATCCTGCTGAGCGGGGACAAGGCGTTGGCGCTCGAACTCGAGGAGCGCGGGTACGACTGGGTCCGGGCGCGAGACGCCGCATGAGCACCCCGGTCCTCCGCGATCTCGGGCTGCCATCGGCGCGGGACGAGCACTGGAAGTACGCACCGGGCCGCCTGCTGGCCCGCAGGGATTGGTGGTCCGCGCCCGCCGAGTCCTTGTCGCTGCCCGAGTCGACCACGCTGGCCCGCGCCGCGCTCCCACTGTCGGTACCGGTGCTTGCCTTCGCCGGTGGGCATGCGGTACCCCGCAACACGGGGGGGTTCGGCGAACTGCCGGGGGGGGTCACGCTGCGTCCCCTGGCTGCGCCGCCACGGTTGCAGCTGGACGACACGGCCTCGCCGGTGCGTACCGCCGCCATCGCCGCAGAGACCACGCCAGGGGCCTGGGAGCTCTGCGTGGCAGCTGGAATCGATGCCGGCGACCTGCAACTGCTGCATCTGCCGGCCATTGCGGCCGGTGCCCTCGTGCTGCGAGTGGTGCTCGGACGCGGTGCCCGGCTGCGACTCACCGAATCGATCTGGGGTGAGGCCGAGAGTCCTCCAGGGCAACAGCTGGTCCGCTGGCTGCAGTTGGAGGTCCGCGAGGGCGCGTCGCTGTTGCACGCCGCCGTGCAGCAGCTTCCGGCCGGCGCCGCGCTGCTCGAGCAAGTCGACGTTCGCGTGGCCGCCGACGGCTGCTATGAAGCGCTGCCCGTGATGCTCGGCGCGCAGGCGGCACAGGTCACCGCTCACGTGGAGCTGGCCGGGCCCGGGGCCTCGGCGCACTGGAGCCAATTGCTGCGGGTCGCGGGGAACGCGCACGTCGATGTCCACCTGACGATTGCCCACGCGGCCCCCCGAACCACCAGCACGCAGACGATACGCGCACTGGCCGACGACCGCGCCCGCGGCGCATTCTGCGGCAAGGTGGTCATGCCCGCGGCCGCCCATGGCGCCGACTCGGCACAGTCCATCCGCAACCTGCTGCTATCCACCCAGGCGGAGCTCGATACGCGCCCGCAGCTGGAAATCCACGTCGATGACGTCAAGGCGAGCCACGGGACCACGACCGGGTCGCTCGACGCCCAGTCCCTGTTCTACCTTCGCTCCCGTGGCATCGGCGAGCAGGAAGCACGCCGCCTGCTGACGCTGGCCTTCGCCCACGACGTGATCGGTCGTCACCCCGCGGCCGCGTTGCGTGACTGGATTGCTGCGCGGGTGCTGCCGTGAATTCCGTCGACCACGCGGCCCGCCCGTTCAGCGAAACCGAAGTGACCGCCCTGCGGCGCGATTTCCCGGCATTGCACCAATCCATCAACGGACGGCCCCTCGCCTATCTCGATAACGGGGCCTCGGCCCAGCACCCCAATGCCGTCATCGATGCGGAAGCCGAGTACTACCGTCACGACCACGCCAATATCCACCGCGGGGTCCACGCGCTGTCGCAGCGCGCCACCGATGCCTTCGAGGCGGCGCGACACAAGCTGCAGCGGTTTCTCAACGCCCGTTCCGAGCGTGAAGTCATCCTCACCCGCGGCACGACGGAATCGATCAACCTGGTCGCGCAGGCATGGGGCCGCACTTCCCTCAGGCCAGGCGACGAAATCCTGGTGTCACGACTCGAGCACCATGCCAACCTGGTGCCATGGCAGCTGGTCGCGGGCCAGACCGGCGCGATTGTCCGGCCGATCCCCATCACGTCGACAGGTGAAGTGGATTTCGATTCCTTTCTCGCCATGCTGGGACCGCGCAGCCGTGTGCTGGCGCTTGCCCACGTCTCCAATGCACTCGGCACGATCAACCCAGTCCGGAAGTTCATCGCCGCGGCCCGCGAACACGGCGTGGTCACGGTCATCGACGGTGCGCAGGCGGTGCCGCATCTGGCAGTGGACGTCCAGGCGCTGGGCTGCGATTTCTACGCCTTCTCGGGACACAAGGTATTCGGTCCCACCGGTACGGGGGTCCTGTGGGGCCGCGAGGCATTGCTCGACGCCATGCCGCCCTGGATGGGTGGCGGCGACATGATCCTCGAGGTACGGTTCGAAGGCACTACCTTCAACACGCTGCCGCACAAGTTCGAGGCGGGCACGCCGAACATCGCCGGCTTCATCGGCCTCGGCGCCGCGATCGACTATGTCCAGCAACTGGGGCTCGACCGTATCGCTGCCACCGAGGAGGCACTGCTCGCCTATGCCACAGCGCAACTCGAGGCGATTCCGGGATTGCGGATCATCGGCACGGCACCGCACAAGGCGGCCGTGGTCAGCTTCGTGGTCGAAGGCATCCATCCCCATGACCTCGGTACCATCCTCGACCAGGAGGGCGTGGCGATCCGGACGGGACACCACTGCGCAATGCCGGTGATGGAGTATTTCGATGTACCCGCCACTGCCCGCGCCTCGTTCGCCTTCTACAACACGCGGGCCGAGGTGGACCAACTGGTCGGTGCCCTCCACCGCGCACGTGAACTGTTCTGCTGAGGCGCCATGGACCTGAAAGACCTCTACCGCGACGTGATTCTCGACCACAACAAGCGGCCGCGGAATTTCGGTGTGCTGGCGGTACCGCCGGCTCACGAGGCACGCGGCGCCAACCCGTTGTGCGGCGACACCCTGCGGGTCTGGGTGCAACTCGACGGCGAGCGCATCACCGACGTGAAGTTCGAGGGCAAGGGCTGCGCCATCTCGGTCGCCTCCGCATCATTGATGACGGAGGCGACCATCGGCCACACGCTGACCGAAGTGCAGGCGCAGTTCGAGCGCGTGCACCACGTCCTGACCCACCACGATGCCGATCTCGATCCGGCGCTCGGCAAGCTGGCGGCTCTTGCGGGCGTGCGTGATTTTCCGGCACGCGTGAAGTGTGCCAGCCTCGCCTGGCACACGCTGAACGCGGCTCTCGCCACGGCGGCGACTGGTGGGACCCCGGCCGAACCCCCCATCGTGAAAACCGAGTGATCAGGAAAGCCTAGAACATGCGACGCCACGAGAACGAACCGATCGTCGTCAACCGCGACGTGAAGGCGGTGATCATCCCTGCGGGAATCGAGGTGAAGTTGCGTACCGGCAGCGTCGGCTACATCACCCAGGCGCTGGGCGGCAGCTTCACGGTCTACGTCGAAGGCAATCTTTTCCGCATCGCCGGTGCGGACGCCGATGCCATCGGCAAGGAAGTCGTCCTGCCGCCGGAGTTGCCACCGGAGGCGACGGACGAGCAATTCGAGGAGGCGGCCTGGGCACAGATCCGTACCGTCTTCGATCCGGAGATTCCCGTCAACATCGCCGATCTCGGTCTGGTCTACCGCTGCGATATCCGCAAGGACGAAGCAGGCCAGCGGCACGTCAAGGTCGACATGACCTTGACCGCCCCGGGCTGCGGGATGGGCGAGGTACTGGTGGCAGACGTGAAGGACAAGCTGGAGGTCTTGCCCACCGTGAAGACGGTGGATGTCGAACTCGTGTTCGACCCCCCCTGGTCGCGCGAGATGATGACCGAAGCAGCCCGCCTGCAGACGGGCATGATGTGAGCGCCGGAGACGGCTGGCAGCGCCTCGCGGCGGCGGATGACATGCCCGCCACCGGGCATGCCTCTTTCGAGGTGGATGGCAAGTTCATTGCCGTCTACGCGGTGCAGGGCGAACACTACGCGATCGAGGATGTCTGCACGCACGACGGTGAGCCCCTCGCGGATGCCCCGATCGAGCCGGCGACAACCGAGGACATGGCCATGGGTGGCGCCGGACCGGTCGTGGTCTGCCCACGCCATGGCGCCCGTTTCTGCCTGCGCACGGGGGCCGTGCTCTGTCCACCCGCCTATGAACCAGTCCGTACTTTCGACCTGCGTCTCGAGGCGGACGCATGGTGGATTCGGCTCGGGACATGAGCGTTGCGGAGGTGCGGCGTCTCACCCTGCTGCGCCATGCCCAGGCGCATCCGGCACGCGCCGGTCAACATGATTTCGAACGCCCTCTCGATGCAGCAGGGCTGCTGCAGCTGCGCACCGCGGCGCCGGCTTTCGCCCGCGCCACGCGCGAACATCCGGTGGACCGTTGCCTCTTCAGCCCCGCCGTGCGCACGTCGGCGACGGCCGCCGCCTTCACGGGCGCCCTGGAACTGCCCAAGGAGTCGGCCGTCGCGACAGCATCCCTGTACGAGATCGAGCCGAACGACCTGCTGGCCCTGCTCCGGGACACGCCGCAGGACGTGCGTCACTTGCTGGTGGTGGGGCACAATCCCGGGCTGTCGCTTGTGGCCGCGCGACTCTCGCCGGAGCTGCGCAGCGGACTCTCGCCCTGCGCCCACGTCACCGTAAGCTTCACGGGGGATTGGCGTGAGTTGCGTTAAGGCGCCTCAGCCCATCCCGAGCAGCGAGGCGTTCCCGCCCACGGCGGTGGTATTCACGGTAATCGTGCGCTCGATCGCGAAGCGCGGCAGGTAGTTCGGGCCACCCGCCTTGGGGCCGGTACCCGACAGCCCGTGCCCGCCGAAAGGCTGGACCCCGACCACGGCGCCAATCATGTTCCGGTTGACGTAGACGTTGCCCGCGGGCGCCTCGGCGCAGACTGCGGCGATGGTGCTGTCGAGTCGGGTCTGGAGACCGAACGTCAAGGCATAACCGGTGGCCGCAGCGGCGCCGAGCAGTTCGCCGAGGCCACCCGCCCGCCAGCGCAGGACGTGCAGTACCGGTCCGAACACCTCCCGCCGCAGGACTGAGAGCGTCGGGATCTCCACCGCCACTGGCGCCACGAAGTGCCCTGCGTCGTCGAGTCCCGGAGGCATGCGGCAACGGTGCCACCAGCGATTTCCAGGCACCACCCGCTCGATGTGTTCCTCGATGGCCCGCCGGGCCGCGGCGTCGATCACCGGTCCTACATCGGTGCCCCAGTCCCCCGGCGGACCGATCCGCAGTTCGTCCATTGCACCGGCCAGCAACGCCAGCACCCGATCCGCGATCTCTTCCTGCAGGCACAGAACCCGCAGTGCGCTGCAGCGCTGACCGGCACTGTTGAAGGCGCTGGCCATGACGTCACGTACCACCTGTTCGGGCAAGGCGGAACTGTCCACGACCATCAGGTTCTGGCCGCCGGTTTCCGCAACCAGCACCGGCACGGCACCTTCCCGCGCCGCAAGCCGGCGCTGGATCAGCTTCGCCACCTCCGTGCTGCCGGTAAAGGCCACGCCCGCGACCGCCGGATGGTCCACCAACGCCGTGCCCACGGACTCTCCCGGCCCGGGCAGGAAGTGCAACACCTCGCGCGGCACACCGGCGGCGTGCAGCAACTCGACGGCCCGCCCGGCGATTCGCGGGGTCTGCTCCGCAGGCTTGGCGAGCACCGCATTGCCGGCAGCGAGTGCGGCCGACACCTGGCCGATGAAGATCGCAAGCGGAAAATTCCAGGGACTGATGCAGGCGAACACGCCCCGGCCCTCGAGCGACAGGGTGTTGCGCTCGCCGGTGGGTCCGGGCAGGGACAGGGGTTCGCCGCAGCGCAGCCGCGCCTCCTGCGCGTAATAGCGCAGGAAATCCACCGCCTCACGCACCTCGCCGACCGCATCGGGCAAGGTTTTTCCCGCCTCATGGACGCACAAGGCCAGCAACTCGGGCGTTGCGTCCTCGAGCAGCTCTGCGGCTTTCTCGAGCACCAAGGCACGGGCGGGTCCACCCCGACGATTCCAGGCTCGCTGCGCCGCA
This sequence comes from Gammaproteobacteria bacterium, assembly GCA_046074905.1. Taxonomy (GTDB): domain Bacteria; phylum Pseudomonadota; class Gammaproteobacteria; order Steroidobacterales; family Steroidobacteraceae; genus CAIOHZ01. The sequence goes on along the minus strand of JBJTPC010000391.1, from coordinate 6,679 downwards.
ACGGCGGTGGTCACTGCCGCGGCGACCGCGCCATCGGTCGCATCCGGAACCGGACGACGGAGGGCGGCTTGGCCAGTGCCGAGCGCGGCGGACAAGGCGTTCCGGGTGGAGGAGTCCGCCAGCAGGTACCCGCGCGAATTACGCCGCCCATCGGGAAAAATAGCAGTGGGCAAGGGGATGGCGGGATGTGCCGGCACGCCGGCCGCTTGCACGGCCTCGGTGGCGGCCACCGGATCCGCCGCGACCTCCGCAGCGGGGAGACGCTCGTCGACGATGCGGTTGACGAACGAGGTATTGGCCCCGTTCTCCAGCAGGCGGCGGACCAGGTAGGGCAGGAGGTCCTCGTGCGACCCCACGGGCGCATAGACGCGGCAAGGCACGCGTTGGCCGGCGGCGTCGGGCCTGGACGCCACGCCATGGAGTTCCTCGCCCATGCCATGCAGGCGCTGGAACTCGAAGGCCCTCCCCGCCTGGCGGGCCACCTGCCGGATCCAGGCGACCGTATGGGCATTATGGGTAGCGAACTGCGGGTAGACCGGTGCCGGCGTCAGCAACAGCCGTCGGGCGCAGGCCAGATAGGACACGTCGGTGGAAGTCTTGCGGGTGAACACCGGATAGCCGGACAGTCCCTGCTCCTGCGCGCGCTTGATTTCGCTGTCCCAGTAGGCTCCCTTGACCAGACGGACGTTGAGCCGCCGCCCCGTGTCGCCGGCCAGCGCGATCACATGATCCACGACCTCCAGGGCGCGACGCTGGTAGGCCTGAACCGCCAGACCGAGGCCTGTCCAACCCTCGAGGTTGGGGTCGCGAAGCAGGCACTCCAGCAACTCCAGGGACAGTTCCAGTCGCTCGCTCTCCTCGGCATCCAGCGTCAGGGAAACGCCGGCATCCGCTGCCTGCGCAGCCAGCAACTGCAGACGGGGAAGCAGTTCGTCGAGAACACGGGCCCGCTGCGTCGGCTCGTAGCGGGGATGCAAGGCCGAGAGCTTGACCGAGATGCTGGGCGCATCCTCGCTGATGGCAAACCGCGGCACGACACCGGCGACCGCCGCGATGGCCCGCTGGTAGGCCTGCAGGTAACGCTCGGCATCACGGGTGGTGAGTGCCGCCTCACCGAGCATGTCGAAACTGTATCGCCAGGGCAGACCGTCGGGCTCGCCTGCACGCGCCAGGGCTTCCTCGATGGTGCGTCCCATCACGAACTGGTGTCCCAGGATCCTCATGCCCTGCCGCAGGGCCGCGCGCACCACTGGCTCACCGACCCGGGTGACCAACCGTCCCAGCGCGCCGCTGAAGTCGCCGCTCTCGGGGGCCGCACCCGCCATCCAACGCCCGGTCAGCATCAAGCCCCAGGTACCGGCATTGACGAACAGCGAATCGGTCCGGCCAAGGTGACCCGCCCAGTCCCCGATCGACAGTTTGTCGGCAATGAGCCGATCCGCAGTCGCCGCATCCGGAATCCGCAGCAGCGCCTCGGCGAGACACATCAGGATCACGCCTTCCCTGGACGAGAGATCGAACTCGCGCAGGAACCGGTCCATCCCGGAGCGGCGTCCTTCACCGTGGCGGACGGCTTCGATGAGCTCCACCGCCGCAACCTGAACTTGTGCCCGTTCGCCCGCCGGCAACGTGGCCAGGGGCAGCAATGTGCCGAGCAACTCCGCCTCGGGGGCCAGCCACAGGCGATTGGACAATCCGGTACGCGGGATGGGGTGCATGGCTCTCTCCGGGATTTACCGCTAATTTATTCGCATGAAGACAGACGAATAATCCTTGCTGTATGTTTTTCTCGGAATAATCCACTGGAGCGTGTCATGCCGGAAAGTCTCGACCGAACCGACCGCCGCCTGCTTGCCCTCCTGCAGCGGCAGGGTCGCCTCTCGGTGGCCGAACTGGCCAGACAAGTGCATCTCTCGCCGACACCCTGCCTGGAGCGGGTCCGGCGCCTGGAGCGCGACGGCTACATCCTCGGCTATACCGCCCGACTGAATCCGCAGCGACTCGCGGCCGGTCTGCTGGCGTTCGTGGAGGTCTCGCTGGACCGCACCACCCCCGATGTGTTCTCGCAATTCCGCGATGCCATGCTCGCCATCGAGGAAGTCCAGGAATGCCACATGGTCGCCGGTGGCTTCGACTACCTGCTGAAAGTCCGCGTCCGCGACATGGAGGCTTACCGCCGGTTCCTGGGGGAGCGCCTCACCGGACTGCGCGGTGTCCAGCAAACGCATACCTATGTGGTGATGGAGGAGGTCAAGAGCAGCCACCAGGTTCCCGTCCCCGCCTAGGCCATTGCGGACCGCAAGCCCCCTTGATTACCCCGGTGAGTGCACCCACAGTGAGCGACATTCATGCTCCCGGGGAGACCTCCTGATGATTGCTGCCGTCAACACCGCCCGCTTCCAGACTGAAGTGATCGAGGCCTCCAGACAGCAACCGGTCGTGGTCGACTTCTGGGCGGCCTGGTGCGGCCCCTGCAGGGCACTCGCCCCGATTCTCGAGCGGGTGGCACCGGACTACGCGGGCCGGGCGACCGTCGTCAAACTCAACACCGACGAAGAACCCGGCATCGCCCAGATGTTCGGCATCCGCAGCCTGCCAACCGTGGCGGTGTTCAAGGACGGAAAGATCGTCGATGGATTCATGGGGGTCCAGCCGGAGTCGGTGATCCGCGAAACCCTCGACCGTCACGTCGCCGGCGGGCAAGCAGCGGCACGGGAGGCCGCCCTCTCGCGGGCCGCTCATGGCGACTTCATTACCGCCCTCGGCACCCTCCGGGAGTTGGTTCGTGCCGGCGGTGGCACGCCGCACAAGGAGGACGTACTGGCCCTGGTCGATGTCCTGTTGATGCCGCCGCTGGCGTTAGCCGCCGTCGACGAGGCAGCGACCCATCTCGAGCGACTGCCGTTTTCGGCCCGCGAGAGCCAGGGTGCGCTGGAGCGTGCGGCGAAGATCCGTTTCGCCCGCATCGCGCTGCGCACCGCCCCCGCCGGGACGGCGGAATCACTGGAGTCCGAGGCCGCCAACCACCTGCTGGCCGGGCGGCATCAGGATGCGCTCGACGCCTTCCTGCTGCTGCTGCAGCATCATCCGCGCCACGCCTCTGAATCCGGTGAAGCGGCGGGACGTCGCGGCCTGGTCGATGCTTTCCTGGTGCTCGGCGAGGAGCACGAACTCGTGCCACGCTATCGCCGCCGCATGGCGGCAGCGCTTCATTGACGCGCTGCCTCCGCCCGCAACCGCGCGGCCGTCTCTGTCCCGAGGTAACGCTCGATCCAGCCGCGAACGAGATACAGCAACGGAATCATCAGCAGTGCGGCCAGGAACTTGTAGCAGAAGTTCACGGTCCCCACCGCAAGGAACTGGGAGACCGGCCACTGCTGCGGTCCCAGCACGAAGGCGATGTAGAGCACGATGAAGCTGTCGAAGAACTGCGAGATCACCGTACTGACCGTCGCACGCAGCCACACGCCACGCTCGCCGGTACGCCGCCGTACCCGCTGGAAGATCGAGACATCCACCACCTGACCAATCATGAAGGCGGTCAGGGACCCGGCGATTGTCCACAGGCCCTGTCCAAACACGTTGAGGAACGCCACCTGCATGTCCGGGACGCCGCGCTCGACGTTGACCGTCACCCACCACGGCGCAGGCGCCAGGTCGATCATCAGGTACGCCATGATGAAGGCATAGGCAATGACGCCCGAGGCCACGTAGGAAATGAAGCGCACCCCGCGAACACCGAAGTACTCGTTGATGGTGTCGGTGAGGATGAACACGAACGGCCACAGCATGACACCCGTCGTGAACGACAGGTTGCCGGTCTCGCCGAAGGCACTCCAGGTCACCGGGGCGATGCCGAGCGTCGCCTCCAGCGAGAAGATCTTGACGCCCACGAACTCGGCGACCAGCGCGTTTCCGACGAGAATCGCCGCAAGCACCAGAAACAGGCGGACCGCCCGCTGGTCGATCAGGGCGGTGGGCATGGTCATGCCGGGTCTCCGGCGGTGTCGAGGCGATGGACGGTATCGGGACTGAAGGCCGGCAGGCAGACCGCGACGTACTCCGCACCGCCGGGATGCGGCGTGGAGTAGCGGATGCATTCCCCGGGATGGGTGATCACGGCCTGACCGGCCTGGACCTCCCGTGCCTGGCCGTTGCACTCCACCCGCAGACACCCCGCCAACACCAGCGTCACCTCCATGAACTCCGGTTGTTGCGCCGGTTCGACCCAACCCTCGGGCGACTGCATTCGCGCAACGCTGAGCGCCGCCGTACCGCTATTGATGCGCCCGACGTATTCCTCGATGCGCTTGGGGCGGGAACCGACGGACGGCACCACGGTGGGAGTATCGATGAAGGTGGGCATCGGCAGAGTATGCCTCAGTCGGGCTCCATCCACGGCAGACGTCCGAGTTGACGACGCTGCCGCTTGTCGGGCCGGGTCTCCGGGTGCGGCATCGGTCCACCATGCAACTGCCGGAAAGCCGCCTCCCGCTCACGCCGCTCACGGCTGGCCGGATCCTCGGCGAAAGCCGCGACCCTCACCGCCGCAGGTCCGCGGCGCAATGGCAGGCCGGTGACCATCCCCTCGACCGTCTCGCCACCGCGGTTCACCGCGATACGGTCCCCCACTTTCACGCTGCGGGCAGGCTTGACGCGCTCGCCGTCAAGTTGGACATGGCCGCCGGCGACGGCGGCCGTGGCCAGGGCCCGGGTCTTGTGGAACCGCGCGTGCCACAGCCATTTGTCGATACGCAGCGTTGCGCCGGGAGCAAGGTCGAACCAGCGGGGGTCATCAGGCAGCCCGGTCATGGCGACATTCTAGGCGGTGCCGGCTCTCGGCTACACTCCGCGGGATGAAACCCGCCAAACCCGCGCCCAGCGACGGCGTGAACCTCGTGTACGGCACCGGCATCGGACGCATTTGTCCGGGCTGCCGCCGACCGGCAGACCAATGCGCCTGCGGCCATGGCGCATCACGCAAGCCCCCGCCGGGGACTCCCGTCCGCGTGTCGCGCTCGACCGCCGGTCGCGGGGGAAAGGCGGTCAGCGTGGTCACGGGCCTCCCGCTCGACCTCCCGGCCCTCGAGGCGCTGGCCAAGGCACTCAAGCAGGCCTGTGGCACGGGTGGAACCGTCAAGGACGGGACCATCGAGATCCAGGGAGAGCACCGTGACCGCCTCGTGGCGGAACTGATCAAGCGGGGATTCCCGGCACGGAAGGCGGGCGGCTAGGGAGCCGCGTCACGACCGGTGACGAGCTCGAGGGTTCCCTCGACCGCCGGTCCCACCCGTGGCTGCACCCACCACAGGCCGGCGAGCAGGACACCCAGCACCAGCAAACGCCAGCGGAGTGCCGCACGCCGCCGGGCCGCATCCTCCAATGCCTTTTTTCGCAGGCTTTCCACGCTTTGCGGCATCGCTTTCCACCCGGACCGGCGCTTCCTATACTGCAGCATTCTCAAGTTCCGGCACACGCCCCGCAAGGACCCCATGGACGCCGCCTTCCTCGCCCGCCTCGCCCAGCAGACCGACGAACTGCGCACTTCCGGCCTGTTCAAGCGCGAGCGTGTCCTCGGCTCGCCGCAGCAACCGGTGGTGCGGGTGAACGGACGCGAGTACATCAATCTCTGTGCCAACAACTACCTGGGACTGGCGAACCATCCAGCCGTCCGCGAGGCGGCACATCGCGCACTCGACCGGTATGGCTATGGCATGGCCTCGGTCAGGTTCATCTGCGGCACCCAGGCGCCGCATCGTGAACTCGAGGAACGACTCTCCGCCTACCTCGGCACCGAGGACACGATTCTCTACTCGTCGTGCTTTGATGCGAACGGCGGCCTGTTCGAGACGCTGCTCGACGAGCAGGATGCGGTCATCAGCGATGCCCTGAACCACGCCTCGATCATCGACGGGATCAGGCTGTGCAAGGCCCGCCGCCTGCGCTACGCCAACCGCGACCTCGCCGAACTCGAGGCGCGACTGCAGGAGTCGCGCGACTGCCGTACCCGGTTGATCATCACCGATGGGGTGTTCTCCATGGACGGGACGATGGCACCGTTGCCGGCCATCTGCGACCTTGCCGACCGCTACCAGGCGCTGGTGGCGGTCGATGACTCGCATGCGACCGGCTTCATGGGGCCGCGGGGCCGCGGAACGCACGAGTTCCATGGCGTGATGGGGCGTGTCGATCTGCTCACGGGCACGCTCGGCAAGGCGCTGGGTGGAGCCTCCGGCGGCTACGTCAGCGGCCGGCGTGAAGCGATCACCTGGCTCCGCCAACGCAGCCGCCCCTACCTGTTCAGCAACGCCATTCCGCCGGTGGTGGCGGGCACGACGCTGCGCGTCCTCGACCTGATCGAACAGGGTGACGAGCTCCGCAGCCGCCTGCACGCCAACGCGCTGCATTTCCGTACGCGCATGGCCGCAGCGGGCTTCCGGCTGATTCCCGGCGAGACCCCGATCGTCCCCGTCATGGTCGGCGACGCGCCACTCGCAGGCCGTCTGGCGGAGCGTCTGCTGGACCTCGGCATCTACGTCATTGCCTTCAGTTTCCCGGTGGTGCCGCACGGCCAGGCACGCATCCGCACGCAGCTCACCGCTGCGCACACCACCGCCCAGCTCGACCAGGTGGTCGAGGCGTTCATCACGGCCGGGCGGGAGCTCGGCCTCATCGGAGC
>JBJTPC010000390.1:0-6697 GCA_046074905.1 Gammaproteobacteria bacterium | reverse complement strand
GTCTACTACATCCAGTATGCCCATGCGCGGGTAAGCAGCGTGCTGCGCCAACTGGCGGACCGTGGCCTGGTCCATGACCTGGACCAGGGACTCGCCGCGCTGGGGCGCCTGGTGGAGCCGCAGGAGCAGTCCCTGGCGGCGGCGCTGGCGCGCTATCCGGAATTGCTCGACAGTGCCGCGGCGCAGCGCGCCCCGCACTTGCTGGTGCACTACCTTCGCGAGCTGGCAAACGAGTTCCACAGCTACTACAACGCCCACGCCTTCATCGTCGAGGAAGCGGCCCTGCGCGACGCAAGGCTGGCCCTGGAGCTGGCGACACGCCAGGTACTGCGCAACGGACTGGCGATCCTCGGCGTGGGCGCGCCGGAGAGCATGTGAGTACGGGGCGTGACTATCGCCGCATGACGGTCCCGCGCGACCGCAATGGTTTCAGCGGTACGACGGGACTGGTGGCGGGGCTGATGCTCGGCGGCCTCGCCGCTTTCTTCGCCTACCAGAAAGGCAAGGAGGTGGGTGCCGCCACTGCCACGGAATTGCAGCCGGTGAAGAAGCCGGCCAGCGTACGCGCCGCCGAACAGGACGCGACCAGCACGCCCCCGCCGGCCGATACCATCGACTACACGTTCTACGACCGCCTGCGCCAGCAAGGCGTGGATGTCGCCGGAAAGGAATCGGCCCCGACGGCCGGCGAAACTCCGCTCGACAGCGAGCCCGGGCTTTATCTCGTCCAGGTGGCCTCGTTGCCGCGTCCGGCCGACGCCGAGGAAGTCCGTGCCCAGCTGGCCCTGCAAGGGCTGACGGCGAGGGTGGCTGCCGTGCAGGTGGCCGGTACCACTTGGCACCGCGTTCTCATCGGCCCGGTGAGCGATACCCGCACCGCGGAAGAAGTGGCCGCGCGACTGCGCGGGATGAAATACACCCCGGTGGTCAGCCGGATGGCGGATTGAGTCGCGCTTCCTCTTCGAGGCAGCGCCGCAACAATTCCTTGCCCCGCGGCGAGAGGTAGAGAACGCGCTCGCGACCATCGCCGCGGGCACCATCACGCACTTCCAGCCATCCGCGCACGCGGAACTCCTCGAGGGTACGGGCGGCAACGGCATGCGAACCGAGGCCGTGCGTGCGGAAGGCCAACATCACCTGCTGCTTCGCCTGACCCGAGACACGCGCCAGCAGGCAGACGGCACCCAGCCACTGCAACTCGATGAGCGGCGGCGTGGCTTCCTCGACGGGGATCTCGCCATCCATGGATCCGGGCCTCAGTTGGCGATGGCTCGCGGGAGGGTGCGCGGCGCGCAGGTCAGCAGCGACATCTTCATCGTCATGATCACCAGCTCCTTCTGGGAATTGATGCCGAGCTTCCGGAACACATGCTTGAGGTGTGCACGAACCGTGTGGGGACTGAGCTTGAGCGCCTTGGCGATTCGTGGTGCGGCGTGGCCATGGATGGCACCGAGGGCCACCCGGGCCTCGGCGCGGGTCAGGCCGAGCGAGGAGATGAGCATCTTCTCCGTCAGCCGCCCCCGGTCCTCGCCATCCATGACCAGGAGGAGCACCGCCTCGCCGTCGGCCACCTGCTGGGCCAACACCAGATGCGGCTCCCGGCGGGAACTGCGGCGCATCATCCGCATGAGCATCCGTTCGGGACCGGAGCCTCTCCGGAAAGCGGAGAAGTGGTCCTCGAGGTCGGGATCGACCAGGCGGAGCTTGCCTTCGGCGACACGGAAGGTGTCGCCCCGGGACAACAGCCGTTGGGCGGCATGGTTGACTTGATCCAGAGTGCCATCGGGGGAAACCAGCATCACCCCCAGCGGCAGGTAGTCCATTAGGTTCTCAGGCACGAATCCTTCCATCCCTGGTCTAGGGCCAAGTGTTGCCTTGACTTGATTCGGCAGCATCCCCCGAAATCACCCGCCCGGAAATCCCCCGATTGGGCTAAAAATCACAAGTTTTTCTTGAGTTGGCAGGGAAAACCCAGCCGGCAACCGTGGAACCCCCCGCTGCGCGCAGGGATTCAGGCAGGCGCCAAGACCATCCCCTTCGTTATTCAGTAAAGCATCCCCCGAAGACCCGGCGGATACCACAATAATCGCATACCGAAATTGATATGCAATTTCACTCGTGGAAACTGGGTAGTTATTTGGACCCCATACTCTGCAGGCTTTTTTGCCGATTGTTGTTTCCGGCAGTCCGGATAGCATGCCGGCTGTCACAGGGAAGTTCGGATCTGCAGGGTGAACATTCTCGGTTCCATGCCCTATCTGGTGCTGGTGGCCATCACGCCGCACCCGACCGTCACCCACGTCATCCTGAATTGGCGCCTGCACCAACTCGGCGGGGAGCGCTATTGTCGTGCGCAACTGCGCGCCCTCGCCGCAGACGGATTGCTGGAACTGCATGATGGCAACGGCGATCGGCGCGAAAAGCAGGTCCGTCTGGCGCCCCGGGGGTACACGGAACTGGAGCGGCTCCGCGACCTGCTCGCCCAACTCGCCGGCCAGCAGCCCGCCTGAACGTCATCGCTGGCGCGGCATGGTCTCGCCTGTCCGGGTGCCGCTGCCATCCTTCCCGAGTGTCTCGCGAAATGCCGTCGCCAGATGGTCGACCAATGCCCGTACCCGCGGCAGTGGCTGGCGGCTGCGGGGATACAGGGCGTAGATTTCGCCCCCGCGCAACGGCCAGTCCGGCAGCACCGACTCCACCGAGCGTCCTGCATCGACGGTCAGCATCCAGGTCGGGACTGCCGCGATGCCCAGCCCCGCACTTGCCGCGAACAGGGTGAATTCGCCGTTGTTGGCGACCAGTTGGGGACGTAACCGCAGCGTCAGCGGTTCCCGCCCGCGGGTGACGGCGAAGCTGAGCGTCTGGCTGCCGGCCGCGTAGGCGTAGCCCAGAAAACGATGCTGGAGCAAGTCCTCCGGCACGCGCGGCCTGCCGGCAATCGCCAGATAATCCGCGCTGGCTACCAACGACACCGGACTCGAGACCAGACGCCGCGCCACGAACTGGCCACTCTCGACCGAGCCGATACGGATGGCGAGGTCGTAGCCGCCGGCCAGGAATTCGACGCGGCGATCATCCAGGTCGACGGACACCTCCAGCCCCGGATGCTGCCGCAGGAATGGCGCCATCGCCGGGGCAAGGTGCATCGTGCCGAAACTCATCGGCGCCGCAATCCTCAGGCGGCCCTGCAAGCCGCGATTGGCGATGGCGACTTCGTCACCGACCGCCTCAAGTTCCGAGAGCAGTTCCCGGCTTCTCTGGAAGTAGCGTTGACCGGCCTCCGTCGGCGCGACACGGCGGGTCGAGCGGTGCAGCAAGCGTACTCCCAGGGTCTGCTCGAGTTCAGCCACCCGCCGACTCACCACGCTTTTCGTGGTGTCCAGACGTCGTGCGGCTGCGGTGAATCCGCCGCTCTCGACGACCGCGTGAAAGGCTTCGACGTTCGCCAGTTCGAGCCGCATGGGTCTACCGCCATTGTTGCTTAAAGTGGAACATTGTGTCCCTATTTGGGCGTCTTCCCAAGACCATGGTGGAATGAAACACTTTCGTCCATGAACGCACCCAGCATTGCCCGACCCCGCCCGGTCCTGCGCCGCCACCGGGGTCGTCCGACCACCGACGGTGCCGGCGTCAAACTGACCCGCATCATCGGGGTTCCAGGATTGGACACCCTCGATCCCTTCCTGATGCTCGACGAGTTCCGCTCGGACGATCCGGCCGCCTACATCGCCGGGTTTCCGGAACATCCGCATCGCGGCTTCGAAACGGTCACCTACCTGCTTGCCGGTCGCATGCGACACCGGGACCACCTGGGCAACGTCGGCCTGCTGACCCCGGGAAGCGTCCAGTGGATGACCGCCGGTCGCGGCATCATCCACAGCGAAATGCCGGAACAGCAGGACGGCCTGCTGTGGGGATTCCAGTTATGGATCAATCTGCCGGCCCGCCTGAAGATGGACCCTCCCGCCTATCAGGACATTGTCCCCGAGCGCATTCCAGACGTCCCTCTGGACGGTGGCGGCCTGGTGCGCGTGGTCGCCGGCCGCTTTCGCGAACAATCCGGACCCGTGTCGGCCCCAGCCACGATGCCGTTGTTCCTCGACGTGCGCCTGCCCGCAGCTGCAGCACTCGAAGTACCCGTGCCCCAGGGCCACGCCGCCTTCCTGTTCGCCTATCGGGGCAGCACGTCGGTCTTGAGCGCAGCCGGGGATACGCCGCTCGAAACCGGCGAACTGGCCATCCTCGGCGAGGGTGATGGGATTCGTCTGGTCACGGGGGGAGCACCCGCCGGCTGTCTGGTGGTGGCCGCCCGACCGCTGCAGGAGCCCATCGCCAAGTACGGTCCTTTCGTGATGAACACGCCGCAGGAAATCCACCAGGCCATCGATGATTTCCGTGCCGGACGATTCTAGCCAGCCCGCCGCTCCGGAAGCACCGCCTTCGTCCCTTCTTTCCCGCCTTTGAATCTTTCTCGAGGATGCTTGCATGAAATTCTTCCCCCTGCCCTCCACGTTCGTCCTGGCCGCCGCTCTGGGCGTGGCCATCCCGGCCCCGACAGCGCTGGCCGCGCCTGTCACCTACGCGTTCGATACGGTGCACAGCCGGGTCACCTTCCATGTCAGCCATCTCGGCTTCAGCCATTCGCTGGGCCAGTTGTTCATCGCCCCGGGTACGTTCGTGTTCGACACGGCGGATTGGTCCAAGGGCCGCGTGACGGCGACCATGCCCGCCGACAGCCTGACCTTCGGCGATGCCAAGTGGGACGCACACGTGAAAAGCGCCGATTTCCTCGACGCGGCCCGATTCCCGAACGTGACCTTCACTGCCACCGAGGTCAAGCAGACCGGGGAGAGCACCGGTACTCTCAGCGGCGACCTGACCGTGCACGGAGTCACCCGCCCCGTCACGCTGCAACTGCGACTCAATGCCGCAACCAGCCATCCGCTGCGCAAGGTACCGGCCATCGGCTTCACCGCCCGCGGCCTCATCAAGCGGTCCGACTTCGGGGTGGCTGCCTACGTCCCCATGGTCGGCGACGAACTCGAGGTACGGATCGAGGTGGAGGCACTGCAGGCTCCCTGACCCAGATCACACCGGAGACGCCGCATGGATTTGCTGTCAACGCGCGCCCAGTGGGGCATCGTCGCCAAGTTGTTTCACTGGACGATGGCAGTCGGGTTGCTGGGCCTGGCCGCCTATGGGTTCTGGATGACGGACCTGCCCCGCGGACCGGCGATGCTGCGTGCCTATGCTCTCCACAAGAGTTGGGGCCTCACGTTGCTCGCCCTGGCACTGTTGCGCCTGGCATGGCGCGCGATCGACCGTCGCCCGGAGATCCTGCCTGCACCGGGCTGGCAGCGACTGGCCGCTACCAGCACCCACTTCGCACTCTACGGCCTGATGCTGGGCGTCCCCCTCGCCGGCTGGGCCTACAACAGCGCGGCGAACTTTCCCCTGCAATGGTTCGGCCTCTTCAACCTGCCGCCGCTGGTGCCGGGAAACCCGGTCTCCCGGGAATGGTTCGAGGCGATCCATGCCGGAGGTGCACTGGCGTTGCTGGCCCTAGCAGCAGTGCATGTCGCAGCCGCCTGCAAGCACCATCTCGTGGATCGCGATGGCACGCTGCGCCGGATGCTGCCGGGCGGCGTGGTGCGAGCGCCGCTGCTGGTACTGGGCAGTAGCCTGCTCATCGCCGGTCTGCTGACGCCAGCCGCGGTCCTCGCGGCGGGTGCGGGGACACCCACGCGCACGACCGCAGGCGCCGCCCCCGAATGGCGGATGGATGCCGCACGCAGCCGGCTCACTTTCACCGGCACCCAGCAGGGAGAGGCTTTCACGGGGCGCTTCACGCGGTTCACGCCGCTACTGCGTTTCTCGCCAGAGGCTCTCGCATCCTCGCGCTGGGTGGTGACGATCGATGTGGCCAGCAACGACAGCGCCAACCGCGAACGCGACGAGACGATGCGCACCGCCGACTGGTTCGATGTCGCGCGCCATCCGCGCGCCACGTTCACCACCACCGGATTCAGGCGCGGTGCGACGGCCGGCAGTTATCTTGCCGATGGCGAGTTGTCGATCAAGGGACGCACGGCGCGAATCGTGCTGCCGTTCCGCTGGTCCCCGGCGGCCAGCGGACAGACGGCGACGCTGACCGCGCAAGTGGTGCTGGACCGGCATGCCTTCGGATTGGGTACCGGCGAGTGGCTCGACGATGCCTGGGTCGGCAAGCAGGTGACCGTGGGCGTGCAGTTGGCGCTGGTGCGCTGAGCTTGCCGCCGGGTTCCACGGCGCGTCCCGGTCAGTCGTCCGCGCCCTGGCGGAAATCCACGCCGAGCGAGCGCAGCTTCCGGTAAAGGTGGGTGCGCTCCATGCCGACGCGCTTGGCAAGCTGGCCCACCTTGCCGTTGCACAGCAGGAGTTGCTGCTGCAGGTAAGCCCGCTCGAACGCCTCGCGGGCCTCGCGCAGCGGCAGCGCCAGCAGGTCCTGCTTCACCAGTGGCTCGTTCTGGGCCGCGGCCACGGCCAGCTCGCGCTCGATGTCCTCGAGACGGATTTCCTCGTCGCCGCCGAGTACCAGCAAGCGATGGACGAGATTCCGCAACTCGGAGATGTTGCCGGGGAAAGGATAGTTGCGCAGGCGGTTCTGCGCGGCGACGCCGAAGCGCCGGAATGGCAGTCCTTCCTCATCGACCAGGCG
>JBJTPC010000389.1:0-2190 GCA_046074905.1 Gammaproteobacteria bacterium | reverse complement strand
ACATCAGCCGGGAGGATCTGGGCCTGCCCGCAAGCCTGGACGCATCGCCCATGGCGCTCAACCTGCGCGAGGTGCGGCAGGCTGCCGAGTCATCCGCCATCACGCGTGCGCTCTCGCTCTCGGACGGTAACCTCTCGAATGCAGCGAAGCTCCTCGGCGTGTCCCGGCCAACCCTGTACGACCTGATGGGGAAGTACGGGATGGTGGTGCCTGGGGAGTAACGCGCCCCGCATCAGCGGAAGCGATAGCTCACCGACACACCGCCGAAGAATTCCTCGTACTCCTGCAGCGGCGTATCCGAATCGCGTTTCTCATCGGTGAGCCAGGCGCGGACGAGCAGCGAGCGGGACAGTTGCCAGTCCAGCGTCAGGCCATAATTCTTCAGTTTATCCGTGCGTCCGCCCACATCCTGCGTGTATTCGGTCTCTCTGTACCCGCCCTGCAGCGCGAGCTTCAGCGTGGGTGTCAGCCGATAGCCGAAGGACGCTGAGCCGCTGCTGCTTTTCTGATCGCGGGGCTGTACGTCGAAGTCCTGCTCGTCGTAGCCAATCCGCACGCCGATGTCACAGCGCTCGCACAGCCCCTCGTAGCCGTAATCGAGGTTGAGGCTGCTGCGCTCCACGACATCGACCACGTCGAAGTTGCTGTCGTTCGGCCGGAAGCTTCCGCCCGACAGTGCGTTGCCGCCCAGACCGACCCCGGAATCGGTCAATTCGTTGATCGCCGTCGCCGCGATGCGGTGAGCCCCCGCACGGAGATTCCATCCAAGCTGCGCGTAGAAGCCGTTGGTCTCGTCGCCGGTGCTGTCACGCTCGGAGCGGTTCACGCCGAGCGAAACGGTGTACCCGCTGTTGCGGAGCTTCACCACATAACTGCCGTAGAGCTGGTGATAGGCGAGTTCCTCGGTGAACTCGTCGAACTTGGCCTCGGAGTACTGGTAGTTCGCCGAGAGCTGGTCGGTCTTGCTCATCTGGTGTTGCCACGCGAGCCCGCCGGACACCCTGTCGCTGTCGCTCTGGTTGGTGCCGGGCGCCACCGTTACGTCTCCCTGCTCGTAGGACACGCGCGAATAGCGCCCGTCGACTACCAATCGGTCGACGGGGCTCAGCCGTGCGAAAAACGTGGGTCCGGCAGAGAGAATGTCGCGGATCTCGCGGTTGTTACGGATATCGGGGTTGCGGGAATCGCGGATCTGCTCGGAGCGATCATGGGAGACATCGAGTTGGAGCCGATCCGGCAGGAGCTTGAATGCGACTTTCGCGCTGCCCGTGACCACCGAATCATCCTCGGTGGTGTCGTTCTCGTAGTTGGCGAGTTCAGCTTTGTAGAGGACATCCGCCGAGAGGTACTGGCTGTCACGCAGGTAGCCCAGGTCGAGATCCAGATACACCTTGGTCTCGGAGCGCTCGCGCGTGCTGGTCTTCAGCGCGTTGTCGGTGTGTTCTGCCCCCATGCCGAGGGAGAGGCTTGGGCCGGAGGCCGTACGGGCCTGCGCTTGCGCGAGCGCTGGCACGGACAACGCGAGCGCGCTGCAGACGAGCGCAAGTGCGGTAGGGTGATTCACGATGCCTCCTGCGGGACGAGCGGATGCGTTCGGGCAAGGATAGCTCAGGATCGATGCCAAGCCGGAGCGGCCGCGTGTGCACTCACCCGAAAACGAGCAGGAAAAACCACGCAGCCGTCACGCAAACGGGAATCAGCGCACTTGCCACCACGGCTTGCCAGCGTATGCGGGTCACGGATGCATCGACGGGGCCGGACCCGGCGCCGGAAGAAGCGGTTCTCCGGAAGGCGCGCTGCGCCATCAGGAGATACACGAGCACTGGCAGGCCGGCACCCATCGCCGCGAGCACCAGATACGCCCATGCGGGGGGGCCGTCGGCATGCGTGGGCATCTTGAGGGGGGCGGTCAGGCTGAAACCGGGGGTACCTGAGGATGCGCCGACCACGCTTCGATCGCGCTGCGCCTGCAGGCGGTTCAGCGCGGCCTCCTGCCGCAGCAATGCCTCGCGTCTGGTGTTCTCCAGCTGTTGCAGCGAGCGGCTGCCGCCCTGCGATCCGGCGCCGTCCTCGCGGAGCGCCAGCAACCGGCGCTGGATGACCTCGGCATGTGAAGAGGCCTGCGTCAGTCGAGCAGACAGGTCTTCGCGCTGCGCGCCGATATCGGCGAGCGCGGGGCGGATCTGCCCG
>JBJTPC010000388.1:0-4040 GCA_046074905.1 Gammaproteobacteria bacterium | reverse complement strand
CTTCGAGGGCAACGAGGGCATCATCGTCATCGCCGCCACCAACCGCCCGGATGTCCTCGACCCCGCCCTGCTGCGCCCGGGCCGCTTCGATCGTCAGGTCGTCGTGGGCTTGCCGGATGTCCGCGGCCGCGAGCAGATTCTCAAGGTGCACATGCGCAAGGTGCCGCTCGGCGATGACGTCAAGCCGGCGGTGATTGCCCGCGGCACGCCCGGTTTTTCCGGTGCGGATCTCGCCAATCTCGTGAACGAGGCGGCGTTGTTCGCGGCCCGCGCCAACAAGCGCGTCGTCACCATGGAGGAGTTCGACCGGGCCAAGGACAAGATCATGATGGGCGCCGAGCGCAAGTCCATGGTCATGACCGACCAGGAAAAGAAGCTTACCGCCTACCACGAGGCTGGCCATGCCATCGTCGGCCTGCTGGTTCCGGAGCACGATCCCGTCTACAAGGTGACGATCATTCCGCGGGGGCGGGCGCTGGGCGTCACCATGTTCCTGCCCGAGCAGGATCGCTACAGCAGCAGCAAGCGCAGCCTCGAAAGCAGGATCTCCACCCTGTTTGGTGGTCGCGTGGCCGAGGAGCTCATTTTCGGCCCGGACTCCGTCACGACGGGCGCCTCCAACGACATCGAGCGCGCCACCGAGTTGGCACGGAACATGGTCACTCGTTGGGGACTTTCGGACCGACTCGGCCCCTTGACCTACACCGAGGAGGAGGGCGAGGTGTTCCTCGGTCGTACCGTCAGCCAGCACAAGCAGGTCTCCGACGATACCGCCCGCCTGATTGATGAAGAGGTTCGCCGGCTCATCGACTCCAACTACGAACGAACCCGCAAGTTGTTGGTGGACAACCTCGACAAGCTGCATCGCATGTCGGATGCGCTGATCAAGTACGAGACCATCGACGAGCACCAGATCGCCGACATCATGGCTGGCCGCGAGGCCCGTCAGCCGGCGGGCTGGGAGGAGTCTTCCACGCCGCCGGCGCCCCCCACCGCCGGAGCGCCGACGGCGACGCCGGACGTCAACAACCCGGCGGGCCAACACTGAGCCCGCTGGATTGCGGCGGGCGTCGCCTGCCCCTTGACGCCCCCTGCGTGATGGGGGTGCTCAATGTCACCCCCGATTCCTTCTCCGACGGCGGCCGGCACCAGGGTGTTCCGGCCGCCTTGGCGCATGCCCGTCGGATGGTGGAGGAGGGAGCCGCCATCATCGATGTCGGCGGCGAGTCGACGCGCCCGGGGGCGGCCGTGGTCCCGGTCGAGGAGGAACTCGATCGTGTGGTCCCGGTGATCGAAGCCATCCGTCGCGACCTCGATGTTCTCGTCTCGGTGGACACCAGTCAGCCCGCTGTGATCGCAGCCGCCGTGGCGGCGGGGGCCGGGTTGGTCAACGACGTCCGCGGCCTGCGGCGCCCCGGAGCACTGGCTGCGGCAGCGGCCTCCGGTGCTGCCGTGTGCTTGATGCACATGCAGGGTGAGCCGGACACCATGCAGCAGTCGCCCTGCTACGACGATGTGGTGACCGAGGTTCGGGAGTGGCTGGTGGCCCGCCTCGAGGTCTGTCGTCAAGCCGGCTTGCCAACGGAACGGTTGCTGGTCGATCCCGGATTCGGCTTAGGCAAGACGGTCGAGCACAACTTGCGGTTGCTGGCCGAACTCCCTGCGGCGGTTCCCGCCGGCGTGCCGGTGCTCGTCGGGCTGTCACGGAAGTCGACGATCGGTATCGTCACCGGGCGTCCGGTGGACGGGCGGATTCCCGGCAGCGTGGCAGCCGCGGCACTGGCGGTTCGCGCTGGAGCGAATATAGTGCGGGCCCATGATGTGGCGGCGACGGTCGATGCCGTGAAAGTGGCATGGGCCGTCCGCCAGGCAACGGCACGCTGAGGGGAGACGGCAGATGGCGCGCAAGTATTTCGGCACGGACGGGGTGCGGGGACAGGTCGGCACCCATCCCATGACAGTCGATTTCGCCCTGCGGTTGGCCAGTGCAGCGGCCCGCGTGCTGGCGCCCGAGGGTGGCGGTTCCGTCCTCATCGGCAAGGATACGCGTGTCTCGGGCTACCTGTTCGAGAGCGCACTGGAGGCGGGGTTCGTGGCTGCCGGGGTCGACGTCAAGCTCATCGGACCGCTGCCGACACCGGGCATCGCGTACATGACACAGCGTTTCGGCTGTGATTTCGGGGTGGTCATCTCGGCCTCGCACAACCCCTACGACGACAACGGCATCAAGTTTTTCGATGCAGCCGGGGGCAAGCTTTCCGACGAGGTCGAGGAAGCCATCGAGGCCCTCATCGAGGAGCCGCCGGTAACTCGTCACAGCGGGCAGTTGGGGCGCGCCACCCGGGTCGAGCGGGGAGTCGACGAGTATGGTGCCTTTTGCCGCTCGACCGTCCCGGGGGGACTGGCTCTCGACGGGTTCAAGGTCGTGGTCGACTGTGCCAACGGCGCCGGCTACAAGGTCGCGCCGCGGGTGCTGGCCGACCTCGGTGCGGAGATGATTCCGATCGGGTGCTCGCCCAACGGCCGGAACATCAACTCCGGTTGCGGCTCCACCGACCCGGATCTCCTGCAGTTGACCGTGGCGGGGACCCGGGCCCATGTCGGTATCGCCCTCGACGGCGATGGCGATCGTTTGGTGATGGTGGATCATCTGGGGCGTTTGGTGGACGGCGACCAACTGCTGTTCGTCCTCGCCTGCGCCAGGCAGGCCGAGGGGACGCTGCAGGGACCCGTGGTCGGGACCCTGATGAGCAACTTCGGGCTCGAGAAGGCGCTGGCCGACCGGGGAATCCCGTTCCGCCGCGCGAATGTGGGTGACCGCTACGTGCTTGGCCTGTTGCGGGAGGAGGGAGGCGTCCTCGGCGGCGAAACCTCCGGACATCTGCTGTGCCTCGACCGCACGACCACCGGGGACGGCCTGGTCAGTGCGTTGCAGGTGCTGGCCGTCATGAAGCAGACCGGCCGCTCCCTGGCGCAGTTGGTCGCCGGGATGGAGAAGTATCCACAGGTACTCATCAACGTGCGCACCGCCCGTCGGGTGGATGTGAAGGGTGATGCCGGCATCCTCGAGGCCCAGCAGGCCGCTGAAGACCGGTTGGCTGGCACCGGCCGGGTGGTCCTGCGACCCTCAGGCACCGAGCCGGTGATCCGCGTGATGGTCGAGGCTGCCGAGGCCGAGACTGCCAAGGCGGAGGCCGAGATGCTGGCGGCTGCGGTACGCGCGGCAGCAGCCTGATTTGCTTTCAGGGGCGGGGACGCATAGCATGCGCGCCGCCCCGCCCGCCCGGAGTAGTGCATGGATCGTCGTCCCGTCGTTGCCGGCAACTGGAAGATGCACGGTTCCCGTGCCGAGAACACCCGCCTGGTCGATGCCCTGCTCGAGGGACTCGAGGCACCCCGGGCCGAAGTGGTGATCTGTCCACCCTTTCCGTACCTCGCCGAAGTGGTTCGTGCAGTCAAGGGCAGTCCCGTTCAGGTCGGCGCCCAGTCCCTCTGCGCGGAATCACAGGGCGCCTTCACCGGCGAGGTGGCCGGCGCGATGCTGCGGGACATCGGTTGCAGCCACGTGCTCGTCGGCCATTCCGAGCGCCGTGCGCTTTACGCGGAGGACGACGCCCTGGTGGCTCGCAAGTTCCTGGCGGCGCAGGCCGCCGGCTTGGTCCCGGTCCTGTGTGTCGGCGAGACGCTGGAAGAGCGGGAGCGGGGTGCCACGGCGGAGGTGATTCTCCGCCAGTTGGATGCGGTCATCGCCGTCGCCGGAGTGCAGGCGTTCGCGCGCGCGCTCCTGGCGTATGAACCCGTCTGGGCGATTGGTACCGGCAAGACCGCGTCACCGGCCCAGGCACAGGAGGTTCACGCCATCCTGCGCGCGCGCATCGCCGAGAAAGATGCTATAGTGGGCGGCCAGTTGAGGATTCTCTACGGCGGGAGTGTCAAGGCGTCCAACGCCAGCGAGCTGTTCGCCCAGCCGGATGTCGACGGTGGCCTCGTCGGAGGTGCGTCGTTGCAGGCCGAGGAGTTCCTCCGCGTGGTGGCTGCGG
>JBJTPC010000387.1:0-2230 GCA_046074905.1 Gammaproteobacteria bacterium | reverse complement strand
GACCAGTGCCTGCGCAACGCCGCTCCCGGAGGCCGCCGCAACGCCCGCCAGCAGCGCCACCAACTCTGCCGGTGCCTTGGCCGCGCAGCCGCCGCAGCCAGCCAGCGCGCGCAACCCCGTGAAGTTGCCGGCACCGGGTGCGTCGTGAACAGTCATCGCGTCAACGTGCGGCAGCGCCCGGATCCGACTTCGATGCCTCGAAGCGCAGACCGAGGGTTTCGGCGATCGTGGTGCGTTGCACCTCGTCCGTGCCGCCGGGAATCCGCAGATTGCGCGCAATCTGGAACAGCTTGTTCACGGGATTGTTCCGCATCACGCCGAACCCGCCGTGCAACTGCAACGCGCGGTCCGCGACCCGGTAGAACGACTCGTCGTTGCTGAGTTTCAGGGCGCAAATGCGCCGGATCTCGTCCTTCGGACGCGGCAGTGCATACCACGGACCGGGGTGGTCGATGGTGCGCGCCACCTCGAGCGAGAGCGAGCGGGTCTGCAGCCAATCCAGGTACATGTCGGCCAGCATCCACTGGATTCCCTGGTTGGCACCGAGCGGACGATCACCGATCTGTCGGCTCTTCACGCGTTCCAGGCTGCGTTCGATGAGGTACTTGGACCATCCCGAGCACATGCCTGCACGACGCATGCGCGTGTAGTTGAACGACATCACGGCGATGTCGAAGCCCTGACCGACCTCACCGATGACGGCGCTCGAGGGCAACACCAGGTCCTCGAAGAACAGTTCGCCCGTGTAACCATCGCCGAACATGGTCTGGTAGACCCGTCCGGTCCGGTAGCCGCGACCCAGCATCTCGCGTGCATCGAACATGAAGTAAGTGAAGGTCCGGCGGCCGGCCCCCGGATCGGTCACCGCCAGGACCTGCACCACGTCGGCGTCGAATGCGTTGGTGATGTAGGCCTTGGCGCCATTGAGGACCCAGTCGTCGCCACGCCTGCGGGCGTGGGTCTTCATGTCGAACAGGTTGGAGCCGGCACCCGCCTCGGTCACTGCGTGCAGGCTGGTCTTTTCGCCGCGAACCAGCGGATCCGTGAACTGCTGGCGCTGATGGTCATGGCAGTACAGCAGTCGCGGCGTGGCGCCCTCCGACCAGGAAAGCAGCGCGGGATTGAGGCCGCAGCCGTAACCATAGACCAGCTCCTCGACGTAGATCATGTCGGTCCGACCCAGTCCGCCACCGCCGAGGTGCGTCGGCAAGTGCGCGCTGTAGACGCCGACCTTGCCTGCCGCGCGCATGATCTCGCGTCGGGCGGCGATGATTTCCGGATGCAACTTGCCATCCGCGTCCAGGTACTGGCTTTCGTCCTCGAGGCGGTGCCGGAGCGCCTCCTCACGCGGTGCCACCTCGTCCCGGTACAGGGTGCGGACGCGCCCGAGGATGTCATCGAGGTGGGATGGCGGGTTGAGTTCCTTGTCGAGCGGCGAAACGGAATCGATGCGCATGGCGGATTCACTCCGGGAGTCGAGGGAAGGAAGGAGCGGCGGAAAAATCCGCCCGCATGGGTTCGGGTGCATCGGGCAAGGCGAGCGTGCGCTGTGCGCCGGGCCGATGGCCGATGAAGAAGGGACGATTGGCAAGACCCAGCAGGTACGGCAGGACCTCGGCGGCGCGCAGTCGACCACACTCGCCGCTCAGCGCAGGGCGCTCGCCGAACGTGGTCACCGCATCGGGGCGCAGACCCGGGGCCGCCACCACCAGCGGGGTGGGATCACCACTGTGGAGGAGACTGCCGGTCGATGGCGAGGCATGGTCGCCCGTGACTGCCACGACGGCCCGATGCGAGAGTTCCAGCAGCGCCCCCAGCCCGGCATCCGTCGCCGCGATGATCTCGCGCTTGAAATCCGGGTTCTTGGTGTGGGCCGCTTCGTCCGTGGCCTTCACGTGGACATGGACGAAAGCATGTGACGCCAGCAGCCCGCGGGCGGCCTCGAGACGTCGGCGCATGTCCCCGGCCGGGTCGCCCGGGTCGTAGGGAATATCGACGAGTTCCATCCCGAGCAACCGGGCGAAGCCGCGATAGAGCGCGGTGTCGGTGACTGCCGCCCCGCGGATCCCGTTGGTGGCCTCGAATCCGGGCATCGCCGGATCCAGCCGGCTGGCCCACTTGCTGACCGCGACATCGAGCGCCGGAAGCCCCTCCGCGCGCCGGCGCGCATTGACCGGATGCTGCAGGAGCAGTTGGCGGCTCTCCAGCAGCCAACGCTCGAGCGCCGCCG
>JBJTPC010000386.1:0-2296 GCA_046074905.1 Gammaproteobacteria bacterium | reverse complement strand
AACCGGTTGTTCCGGTTAATCACCCGGCGGTAGAGATCGTTGAGGTCGGAGGTGGCGAACCGGCCACCGTCGAGCGGCACGAGCGGGCGCAGGTCCGGCGGCAGGACCGGCAGGACCGTCAGCACCATCCACTCGGGCTTGTTGCCCGACTCGATGAAGGACTCGAGCAGCTTGAGCCGCTTGGCCAGGCGCTTGATCTTGGTCTCCGAGGAGGTGGAGGTCATCTCCTCGCGGACCTTGACGACTTCCTCGGGGAGGTCCATGGTCTTCAGCAGTTCGTGAACGGCCTCGGCGCCCATGAGCGCCTTGAAGTCGTCACCGTGGGCCTCGATCGCCTCGAGGTAGGCCTCGTCGGAGAGCAACTGCCCGCGGGTGAGTTCCGTCATGCCCGGGTCGGTGACGACGAAAGCCTCGAAGTACAACACGCGCTCGATCTCGCGGAGCGTCATGTCGAGCATCAAGCCGATGCGGGAAGGCAGCGACTTGAGGAACCAGATGTGGGCGGTCGGGCTGGCCAGCTCGATGTGCCCCATGCGCTCGCGGCGCACCTTGGCCTGCGTGACCTCGACGCCGCACTTCTCGCAGACCACGCCGCGATGCTTCAGGCGCTTGTACTTGCCGCACAGGCACTCGAAATCCTTCACCGGTCCGAAGATCTTGGCGCAGAACAGGCCGTCGCGCTCCGGCTTGAACGTGCGGTAGTTGATCGTCTCCGGCTTCTTGACCTCGCCGTAGGACCACGACCGGATCATGTCCGGCGAGGCCAGGGCGATGCGGATGGCATCGAAATGCTCGGCCGGGGCCGACTGCTTGAAGAGCTTGAGCAAATCCTTCATGGGAACTCCTGCGCGCTGTCCTGGGGGTCCGTCGGGAGGGCCTTACTGGCCCTCCTCCTCCAGCTCGATGTTGATGCCGAGGGAGCGGATCTCCTTCACCAGCACGTTGAAAGACTCGGGCATGCCCGCATCCATCTGATGGTTCGAATCCACGATGTTCTTGTACATCTTGGTACGACCGTTCACGTCGTCCGACTTGACGGTGAGCATCTCCTGCAGCGTGTAGGCAGCGCCGTACGCCTCGAGCGCCCAGACTTCCATCTCGCCGAAGCGCTGGCCGCCGAACTGCGCCTTGCCGCCCAGCGGCTGCTGGGTGACGCGCGAGTAGGGGCCGGTGCTGCGGGCGTGCATCTTGTCGTCGACCAGATGGTTCAGCTTCAGCATGTACATGTAGCCGACCGTCACCTTGCGCTCGAACGCATCGCCGGTGCGTCCGTCGTAGAGCTGGGTCTGGCCGCTGCTGTCGAGACCGGCCAGCTCGAGCAGGCCCTTGATGCCCTGCTCGCTGGCACCGTCGAACACCGGGGTCGCCATCGGCACGCCGTGACGGAGGTTCGCGGCCAACTCGACCAACTCGTCGTCGGTCAGCGAGGCGATATCGGCCGACTGGCCGTCCGTCACGCCGCGGTCGTTGTAGACACGCTCGACGAAGGCGCGCAACTGCTGCAGCTGCGCCTTGCCCTCGTCGGACGTGCGCCAGGCCTTCAGCATCGAGTCGATGCGGTGGCCGAGACCCTTGGCCGCCCAGCCGAGGTGCGTCTCGAGCACCTGGCCGATGTTCATGCGCGACGGCACGCCGAGCGGGTTGAGGACGATGTCGACCGGACGGCCGTTCTCGTCGTAAGGCATGTCCTCGACGGGCACGATGGTCGACACCACGCCCTTGTTGCCGTGGCGGCCGGCCATCTTGTCGCCCGGCTGGATGCGGCGCTTGACGGCGAGGTACACCTTGACCATCTTGAGCACGCCGGGCGCGAGATCGTCGCCCTGGGTGATCTTGGCCTTCTTGTCCTCGTAGCGGCGCTCGAATTCGCGGTTCTGCTCCTTCAGGCGCTCGGCGACGATCTCCAGCTGGGAGTTGGCATCCTCGTCCTGCAGACGGATCTCGAACCACTGCTCGCGGGGCAGGTCATCCAGATAGGCCTTGTCCACGGTGGCGCCGGCCTTCAGCTTGCGCGGTCCGCCATCCGCCACCTTGCCGGTGAGCAGCGTGCGGACGCGGGCAAAGAGGTCATCCTCGAGGATGCGCTTCTGGTCGTTGAGGTCCTTGCGGACCCGCTCGAGCTCCGCCTTCTCGATGGACTGGGCGCGGCTGTCCTTCTCGACGCCATCACGGGTGAACACGCGGACGTCGATGACGGTGCCGTCCATGCCCGGGGGCACGCGCAGCGAAGTGTCCTTCACGTCCGAAGCCTTCTCGCCGAAGATGGCGCGAAGCAGCTTCTCTTCCGGCGTCATCG
>JBJTPC010000385.1:0-2233 GCA_046074905.1 Gammaproteobacteria bacterium | reverse complement strand
CGCGCGGGAACTGGATCGGTTGTTGCCGGCCAGTCCCCTGGTACCGCTGGTGCATGGCGCCATGGAGCGGATGATGGTGCGCTGGGCCGATGCGTTCTTCCGGTCCAGTCTCGGCATCGTGCTGGGCGTGGCGTTGCCGTTCTGGCCCGAGGAGTTTCGCCGGGACCGCGAGCATCTCTTTCCCGACGTCGACTTCGCCGCGGCGGCGGCCAACCTCGACCACGCGCGCGCCCAGTACCGGGCGCATGCGGCCCTGATCGAGGAGCAACTCGCCGACGGTCGCGCGTTCCTGATGGGGTCGCAGCCGGGCCTCGCGGACGTGCAGGCCTGGCCCTTCCTGTGGATCCTGCGGCAGAACCTGCCGGATCAGGCGGCCTCGCTGTTGGCCGGACTCCCCTTGCTGGCCGCCTGGGAGTCGCGCTGCGCCGCCATCGGTCAGGGTCAACGGCAGGAGATTCCCGCTGCCGATGCACTCGAGGTGGCCCTCGGCTCCACGCCCACGACCGTCGAGCAGGTGGACCCGGATGACGCGCAAGGACTTCGTGCCGGACAGACCATCGGCGTGACGCCGGACGATACACGCCGCGGCGAGGTGGTCGGTTCGGTGGTGGTGGCGACACCGACGCGGGTTGCCGTGCGCCGCCAACACCCGGCCGTCGGCGAGGTGGTCGTGCACTTCCCGCGGGCCGGTTACCGCATCACCCCGCACTGAAGACGCGTGCGCACCTCAAACCACCCGCTGTTCGCGCAGGCGCGCGATGGCCGCTGCGTCGTAGCCGAGTTCGTCGAGCAGGCGGTCGGTGTCGGCGCCGAGGGTCGGTGGGGGAGTGCGGATACCGGTGGGCGAATGCGAGAAGCGCAGGGGCAGTTCAGCGACCGGTGCCGGTCGCGGCAGGCCGGGATAATCAATCGCCTTGAGGAATCCCATCGCCGCGACTTGCGGATCGTCGAGCGCTTGTTGGGGCGTGTACACGGGTCCCGCCGGCAGACCCGCGCCCTCGAGTTCGGCGATGGCCTCGGCCGTGGTGCGGCGTGCGCACCACTGGCGGGTCCGCTCGAGAATCGGCTCCGCATGGTCGGCACGCGACTGGTCCGTCTGGAACAGCGGGTCATCCGTCCAGCGCGCCACGTCGTCGCCCTCCTGGGCCATCAGTTTCGCCCAGCGGCGGAACAGCCCGTTGCCCACGGTATGCATCAGCACGTGGCCATCGAGCGTGGCGAACACGTCCGAGGGTGCGGAAGTCTGCACGCGGTTGCCGGTCCCGATGCGATTGATGCCCGTCACGCCCTGTTCGACCAGATGGGAGTTGAAGACCGCGAGGGCGGTGGCGAGCAGGGCCGCCTGCACATGCTGCCCGCGACCGGACTGGCGACGTTCGATGAGCGCGGCCAGGGCACCGAAGGCGGACATCACGGCAGTCGAGTAGTCGACGTACGGCGCCGCGCCCTTCACCGGGTGCCCGGGGGTGCCGGTGATGAACATTGCACCGCTCATCGCCTGGCCGATGCCGTCGAAGCCCCCGCGCTTCGCGTACGGTCCGTGGTCCCCGAAGGCGGACTGGGTCACGAGAATGATGTCGGGCTTCACCGCCTGCAGGCTGGCGTAATCGAGTCCGAACTGCCGGAGACCCGCCTCGGGCAGGTTGGCCACCACGATGTCCGCAGTGGCCACGAGTCGGCGGGTGATCTCCCGGCCCTCGGGCGTTCCCGGGTCGAGCGTCAGCGAACGCTTGTTGGCGCTGCATTGCAGGAATACCGCTCCCTCGCCCTGCGGCGTGACGGGGGCGATGTAGCGGTCTTCGCCACCTTCCCGCCGCTCCACGCGGATCACCTCGGCGCCCAGGTAGCCCAGCAACGTGGCACAGTAGGGACCCGCGACGTAGCGACCGAAATCGAGTACCCGCACCCCGGACAGGATGCCGCTCCCGGCGGCATCACCCGCGGCCTGCATTGCATTTTCCAAGACCTTCATCCTCCACTCGAGCGCCAGCGCCGTGGCGAAGGATGATGGCACAACCCGCCGAGGACGAGAGCATGGACTTCCAACTGACCGATGAGCAGAAGGCCCTCCAGGAGGCCGCCCGCAAGTACGCCCGCGAACGCCTGCCCGGCATCGCGAAGGAGATCGAGGAGACCGGCGAGCCGCCGTCGCACGAACTGGTGCACGAGTATGCGGAGATGGGCTTCCTCGGCATCAATATCCCCGCCGAGTACGGCGGGCTCGGCCTCGGCA
>JBJTPC010000384.1:0-3058 GCA_046074905.1 Gammaproteobacteria bacterium | reverse complement strand
CGCCCGCCGGGCCGCGAAGCCTATCCGGGCGACGTGTTCTATCTCCACTCCCGCCTGCTCGAGCGTGCGGCGAAGCTCAATGACAGCCAGGGTGCGGGTTCGCTGACCGCCTTGCCCGTCATCGAGACGCAGGCCAACGACATGTCAGCCTACATCCCCACCAACGTGATCTCGATCACCGACGGCCAGATCTTCCTCGAGACCGACCTGTTCTACCAGGGCATCCGCCCCGCCGTGAACGTCGGCCTCTCGGTGTCGCGCGTCGGCTCCGCCGCCCAGACCAAGGCGATGAAGCAGGTGGCCGGCAAGATCAAGGGCGAGCTGGCGCAGTACCGCGAAATGGCGGCCTTCGCGCAGTTCGGCTCCGACCTCGATGCCTCGAC
This sequence comes from Gammaproteobacteria bacterium, assembly GCA_046074905.1. Lineage (GTDB taxonomy): Bacteria > Pseudomonadota > Gammaproteobacteria > Steroidobacterales > Steroidobacteraceae > CAIOHZ01. Next base: position 2,675 of record JBJTPC010000384.1, on the reverse strand, counting down.
GCAGAAGCTGCGGAACCGCGGCGCGCGCCTGACCGAGCTCCTGAAGCAGTCGCAGTTCTCGCCGATGAAGACGGAAGAGCAGGTCGTGGTGATCTATGCCGGCGTGAACGGCTACCTCGATCCGCTGCCCGTCAACAAGGTCAAGACCTTCGAGGATGGCCTGCTGCGCTTCGTGCGTGACAAGCATGCCGACATCCTCGATGCCATCCGCACCGAGAAGGCGATTTCGGATGCGACCATGCCGAAGCTCAAGGCCGCCGTCGAAGCCTTCGCCAAGTCCTTCGCCTAAGGGTCCCCGATGGCAAGTCTCAAGGACTTACGCAATCGCATCGCCTCGGTGAAGGCGACGCGCAAGATCACCAAGGCCATGCAGATGGTGGCCGCGGCGAAGCTGCGCCGCGCCCAGGAAGCCGCCGTTGCCGCGCGCCCCTATTCGGAGCGCATGTCGACGGTGATCGGCAACCTTGCCTCCGCGATGGAAGGCAAGGCCGGTGCGCCGACGCTTCTCACCGGCACGGGCTTCGATGAAACGCACCTGCTGATCGTGGCGACCGCCGAGCGCGGCCTCTGCGGTGGCTTCAATTCATCGATCGCAAAGCTTGCCCGCGAGTATGCCGATCGCCTCATCGCCCAGGGCAAGACGGTGAAGATCTTCACCGTCGGCAAGAAGGGCAATGATGCGCTGAAGCGTGTCTACGGCAAGTACATCGTCGAACACGTGGACTTCCGCTCCGTGAAGCAGATGTCGTTCGGCGAGGCCCAGGCCGTTGCGCACAAGGTGCTCAACATGTTCCACAGCGGCGAGTTCGATGTGGCGACCCTGTTCTTCTCCGAGTTCAAGTCGGTCATTTCGCAGAAGCCCACGGCGCTGCGGCTGATCCCGGCGGACGTCTCGGGCGGAAAGCCCGCCGGTTTCAAGCTGGCGATCGGCCATCCTTGGGAATTCCTCGCCATCTGCAAGGCCATGCTGAAGACCGGCATCTATCCGGACTTCATCATCATCGACGGCGGCGAGGGCGGCACCGGCGCGGCGCCGCACGAACTGCCCGACCATGTCGGCATGCCGCTGGTCGACGCCCTCGCCTTTGCCCACGCGGCGCTGTGCGGCAGCGGTGTGCGCGATCACGTCTTGCTGGGTGCCAGCGGCAAGATCGTCAGCGGCTTCTCGCTCGCGCGCGCCATGGCCTTGGGTGCCGATTTCTGCAACGCCGCGCGCGGCTTTATGTTCTCGCTCGGCTGCGTCCAGTCCATGCGGTGCCACACCGGCACCTGCCCGACCGGCATCACCACCCAGGACCCGGCCCGCCAGCGCGCCATCGTCGTGCCGACCCAGGCCCAGCGCGTACGCAATTTCCACGCCGCTACCGTTGCGAAGCTCGCGGAAATCGTTGGCGGCGCCGGACTGGATCATCCCGACGAGCTGCGGCCGGAGCACCTCTATGTTCGGCTGACGCCCAACGAGATCCGCTCGGCCGCCGACCTTTATCCGCAGCTGAAGCCGCGCGCGCTGCTCGAGGCGCCGCAGGAGACGCCGTTCGCCGCATTGTGGGAACTGGCCGATCCCGAACGTTTCGCGCCGAAGTCCATCGGCGAGCGCCCCGACATTTCCGAGCGCCGGGTGCGCGCCACGGTACGGACCCAGTCGGACGGCTGAACTGGAAAAGGAATGACCGGGGAAGCTGGCTTCCCCGGTCAAGTCTAGGCTGCTGGGTAAATCGTCAAGCGCGGCGGCGCATCGTCGCGGCCGGCGTGTTGGTAAATCACTCAACTATGCGTAGATCGCGCGCAACTTGCCCGGCTCTAAACGCCTGCACGCTTCTGGACCGATCCTAGCCCAGTGTGGGCGTGCGGTCCATACCCGACGCCCAGACCGGGCAAACCGACATCTATTCGATCTCGATGAGCTTGGCCTCGAGGCACGCCTCGAAGATCGTCATCATCGCCTTGAAGCTGGAATAGTAGATCGCCTGCAATTCGTCCGTCTGCACGGATCCGGGTTTGAGCCGATAACCGCCGCGAGGGTCCTCGATTACCAGGCCAGCCGCCGTCAATTCCTTCAGCTTGCGCCGAACGGTCTCGCGCGGCAGCCCGGTGGAATCCGCGATCGAGAGCGCGTTGGAGGGCACCTGCATTTCGGCAGGTATCCTCTCGTCCATCGACTCGTATGCGGACCGTTGCGGCGTGCCCATCAGTCGCTGGATGTTGGACGCGCCCAACGCGTGGACGATCAGCAGCTTCGCCAGATCTTTCTGCACGTGCTCGCTATAGGAAGGCAAGACCCGGCACATGCATTCCGACAGTTCGTAGAGAAATACCCGCGACTTCTCGCGAAATTCCGATGGCGTCGCCATCTTCAGCCGGCGCTTCCCGCGCCGGGACGATGGTGAAGGATCCGCCGAGGAACCAGGGTGCGTCGCCTTGCCATCCTGCAAGCGATCCATGTCGTGCAATCTCCGTCCCGCCCCCGAGCTAACAATGCCTGAACGGATCGGCGTTCGTCATGTCAAATACACCCCTGTCCCCTGCAAAAATTTTACGTTTCGTAACAATTCCAATCGTTGCTGGAGACCTTGAAGTATCCCGTTATAAGATGTATATTGAATACATCTTCGTTAGGAGATCGCGATGAGTGCACCCGCCCGCCCGCTCCGCACGCAGGCCATCGATGACGCGGC
>JBJTPC010000383.1:0-4670 GCA_046074905.1 Gammaproteobacteria bacterium | reverse complement strand
TCAAGAAGCGCGAGCGCGCTGCCTGAGTCCGTCGCGGCAACGACGCCGACGCCCTTACAGCGGACGCAAGGTGTAGCGCGCGACCTTGCCATCGCGCAGCTCGAACCACACGAAGAACGGTCGTTCCGGTCCCGGTCCCTCGACCGCCGCGAGGAAGGCACCACGTGCCCCGTCGCAGACCAGATCACGCACGCGATGGCGGATACCGGCCTCGCGGAGCTTGTCGATGCGTTCGGCCAGGAAGGCCTGCACCTCGGCCCGGCCATGCAGCCGGGTGGGAACATCCCGTCGCCGGTAGTCGTGGTGTTCCCAGACCTGCACGTGCGACCACTCGATGTCCTCGTGCAGGGCCGTCACCGCGGTGGCCATGTCGCCGCGGTCGATGGAATCGTAGTAGGTGTGCTGGAACAGCAGCAGCCCGAGTTCACGCGGGTCCATGGGAGAGCCTCCTGGGGAGCGACATCAATCGACGGAAACGACCACCTGGGCAGGATTGACCAGGCCATGGCGCGACTTGTCGGCGGTGAGCGCGAAGGCCTCCGGTACCCGCTCGATACCCGGCAGCACATGCGTCACCATCGGCTTCACGTCGACCGCGCCGCTGGCGAGCAGGTGTACCGTGTCCTCGAACAGGCGCCGGTCCATCAACGAGGGGAACAGGTAACGGATACCGCGGAAGCGGAACAGGCGATAGGGGAGGAAGGTCCCGTCGCCGTGGAAGGCAACCCCGACCACGGTGCCGGCATCACGCACCATGGCGGCGGCCTGGGTGAGCGTCTCGTCACCGGCGAGGCCCTGTTCCACCGGCCCCCCTGCCGTCTCGAACACCACATCGGCGCCCTGACCGGCGGTGAGCTGATGGACCCTGGCGACCGGATCCTGCACACCGACATTCACCGTATGCGTGGCACCGCCACGGCGCGACAGCTGCAGCGAAGCCTCGCGCCGGGCGACGGCGATCAGCGTGCTGGCACCGCGCGCCCTCGCCACCTGCAGGCAGGACAGACCCATCGCGCCCTGCCCGATCACCACCACGGCGCGTCCCGTCAGCGGGCCTGCCGCGTCCACCGCAGCGACGGCATCGGTCAGCGCCTGCACCACGGCACCCTCGCTGTGCGAGACGTGGAGGGGCAGTCGCGCCAGCAGGCTGGCCGGTACGGCGATGCGCTCCGCGAAGGCGCCGGGATAGTCGAACCCGACGATACCCTCCGGATGCGAGCCTCGCGCCGCGACCCGGTCCCCGATCGCGAGGGTGGTCACGCCCGGTCCCAGTTCGCGCACGACGCCCGAGAACTCATGACCGAACAAGGCAGCAGGCCCTGCGGCGATCCGCTCCGCCACCAGGCCATGGAGGTAATTCTTGTGGCCCTGGAACAGCAAGGTCTCGGTGATGCTCGGCTGGACGACCCGTACCTCGACCACCACCCATCCCGGTCGAGGGACCGGGTCCGGCACCTCGTCCAGTCGCATGTCACCGTAGCCGTGAATCCGCCAAGCGCGCACTTGCCTCCCCTTCGCCGCACCGGCCGGTCACGCCGGCCATTCTTCGGTATCGACTTCCGCCAGGACGGAAGGAGCATAGCGCGGCCCACTCACGGTGCGGTCGTTGACCAGCGCATCGGCTGCCGCCAGGACGTCCGGCGGCAACACCAGCGAGGCGGCGGCGAGATCCTCCTCGAGATGCGCGATGGATCGGGTGCCCGGAATCGGCAGGATGTCCGTGCCGCGTGACAGCACCCAGGCGAGGGCGAGTTGCGCCGGCGTGCAACCGGCCGCATGGGCGAGCTCCCGATAGCGGTCGAGCAGTGCCGCATTGCTTTCCCAGTGGGGTGTCTGGAAACGCGGCATCGTCCGGCGGATATCCCCCCTGGAGAACGCGGCGGGGTCACGGATGCCATCGGCCAGAAAGCCCCGTCCCACCGGCGAGAAGGCCACGAACGCCACGCCCAGACGCCGGCATTCCTCGAGCACCGCCACCTCGGCATTGCGGGCCCACAGGGAATACTCCGTCTGCAGGGCGGCAATCGGATGGACTGCGTGGGCCTTGCGCAGCGTCGCCGCCGACACCTCGGAAAGTCCGATGGCACCGATGTGGCCCGCCCGGACCAGGTCGGCCAACGCGCCGACGCTGTCCTCGATCGGGATGCGCTTGTCCCAGCGGTGCAGGTAGTACAGGTCGATGTGATCGGTGCGCAGTCGCGCCAGGGATTCCTGCAGCGTGGCCTTGAGAGTTGCGGGACGCCCGTCGATGACACGACGACCCTCGACCGGCGTCATGCCGCACTTGCTCGCCAGGAACACCTGGTTGCGTATGGCCGGCAGCCAGCGACCCAGCAGTTCCTCGTTGCGCCCGAAACCGTAGAGGGCAGCCGTATCGAAGTGCGTGACGCCAAGCTCGAAAGCCCGCTGCAGGAGTCGCAGGCCCTCTTCCGTGGAGGGAGGCTCGCCATAGGCATGGTTGAGATTCATGCAGCCAAGACCGATGGCCCCTACGGGGCGACCACAGAGCAGGCGGACAGGCTGGCGCGGAATGGTGGTGTTCATGGTTCGACGCTGACGCACGGCGGACGCCGCTTCGCATAGAGTACTGCGGTGTGCGGGACGTAGCCATGCGCCAACGGCAGCGCAACGTGGGGGGGAGGGTGATGCAGCATCGACAGGGACCGAGGACGACCGTGCTGCTGTGCCTGTGCGTGATGGTCCTCGAAGGCTTCGACATCCAGGTCCTCGGCGTCGCGATGCCGCGCCTCGCGCCGGAACTGGGACTCTCGCCGGCGGCGAAGGGTTGGGTTCTCGGGCTTGGCAATCTCGGCCTGCTGCTCGGTGCCGTGGTCGGTGGTTGGCTCGCCGACCGCTTCGGGCGCAAGCCCGTGCTGCTCGGGGCGGTCCTGGCGTTCGGCGTGTCCACGCTCGCCATCGCCTGGGTGAACGACTTCGGAACGCTGTGCCTGATGCGCCTGGTGGCGGGTCTGGGCTTCGGTGCCGGCCTGCCCAACATGATGGCCATCGCCGCGGAAGTCAGCACGCCGGAGCGCCGGATCCTCACCACCTCCGTCATGTTCTGCGGCATGCCGCTGGGCGGCGGCACTTCCGCCCTGTTGACCCAGTTGCTGCCGCCGGATTTCGATTGGCGCCTGCTGTTCGTCATCGGCGGGGTATTGCCGCTGCTGCTTTGGCCGCTGCTGTACATGCTCCTGCGCGAAACCTTGCCGCTGCAGTCTGCGTCCGCTCTTGAGCCCGCCCGGGTCTCGGTACGGCATGCCGTATTCGCGTCAGGACGCGCCATCCCGTCGCTGCTGCTGTGGTGTGCTGCCCTGCCGACGATGTTCGTGCTCTACCTCCTCCTGAACTGGTTGCCGCTGCTGGTGGTCGCCAAGGGATTCTCTCCGGTCGTGGCACCGCAGGCCTCGCTGGTCTTCAATTACGCGAGCGTCGTCGGGGCGCTCGTCTTCGGTCTTCTCGTGGACCGGATGGGCGGGCGCTGGATCCTGCCGGGTGGCTTCCTGCTGGTGATCATCGGCCTGTTGGCGCTGGGTGACGCTGCGGCGATGGAAGAGGTCCTGATGTTCAGTGGCCTGACCGGCTTCTTCCTGATGGGCGCAAACTATGCGCTGTACGGCCTCACCGCCAGCCACTATCCGGCAGCCCTGCGCGGCAGCGGTTCCGGCGCGGCGGTGGCGGTAGGACGCGTCGGTTCCGTGCTCGGTCCGCTGGCCCCCGGCCTGATGCTGCAGGCGGGAATGGGCGCCGACGCCGTGATCGTGCTGATGGCCCCGGCGGCGGCACTGGCCGGACTGGCGGTCTTCGCCGTCAGTTTCTATCCGGCGCCTCGCGAGGCCTGACGGGCCACCTGCAGCAATCGGTCCGGGAGTTCATTTCGCGGTCGGTACCGGCAGCAGGTCGAAGGCGGCGCTGACGCTCGCGCGGAAGACGATCTCCCCGCTGCGGTAGCTTTGCGGGGACTCCGTGTCCGCGGCGGCGGCCAGCATCACGGTGCGACGTTCCACCGCCATCGGCACCGGACCTGAACTGTCCTGGCTGGCATTCAGGCTGCGCGCCGGGCCCACTGCCATGCCCAGTGCCCCGGCCATTGCCGCGGCATTGCGGGACGCATCCCGGGTCGCCAGCGCCAGCGCCTCCCGCTGGAGCTCCGCTCGACGACTGTGGTCCAGCACGGGGTCGCCCGCCTGATTGGCACCGAACGACATCCCTCGCTCCAGCAACACGCCCAGCTTGTCGAGTTCACGCAGGTCGACACTCACCGTCCGTGTCACCTGATAAGCCACCAGCCGGCGTTGGCGGGATTTCTCGTCCCAGGTGTACTCGGGCATTACCGCGAGTCGCGTGCTGTTCACCTGCCGGTCGGGGATGCCCAGTTCGCGGACCAGCTTCAGCACCGCATCGACCGTGCGGTTGGCGCGCCCGCGGGCGGCCTCGAGCGTGGGTTCGCGAGCCTCGATGCCCAGGGCCACCTTGGCCTGGTCCGGCTCGACGCGGATTTCCCCCTGCCCGGTCACGGTGACCTGGCGGGAGGCTTCTTCGGCGTGGGCGGTCAGGCCGGGGTTCAGGCTGGCGACGGCCAGCGCCAAGGCCAGTCCGGCGAGCGGCAAGCGGGGATGACGGGGCTGCATCAGGGGGTCTCCTGCGGCGGATACGGGTGGAAAAACTGC
>JBJTPC010000382.1:0-5348 GCA_046074905.1 Gammaproteobacteria bacterium | reverse complement strand
CAGCCAGAGTTCGGCCAAGCCCATGTTCTTCATGGCACGTGCGACCGACCCGATGTTGCCGGGGTGACTGGGCTCGACGAGAACGATGCGGACCGCGAGGGGCCGGTGCGCGAAGTTTAGCAGACTACAATGCGCGACATGTCCCACGCGGTCCGCATCGTTCTCGTCGAGCCCAGTCACCCCGGCAACATCGGGTCGGTCGCACGTGCCATGAAGAACATGGGCTTGGCCGAACTCTGGCTGGTATCGCCGCGCCAGTTTCCGCACGCCGAGGCGACCGCTCTTGCCTCGGGGGCCGCGGACCTGCTGGCGGTCGCGCGCGTGGTCGACAGCGTGCCCGCGGCGCTGGCCGGATGCGGTTTCGTACTCGGGACCACGGCACGCGTGCGCACCCAGTATCCGTGGCCCATCCTCGCGGCACGCGACGCCGCCGTGCGGGCGGTCGGCGAGGCGATGCAGGCCCCGGTAGCGCTGTTGTTCGGACCCGAGCGCACCGGCTTGACCAACGACCACCTCGCACTGTGCCACGCGCTGGTGCAGATCCCGACCAATCCCGATTACAGCTCGCTCAATCTCGCGCAGGCGGTGCTGCTCCTTGCCTACGAGCTCCGCATGGCCGGTGGCGCTACCGTGGCCATTCCCGAACGGGAAATCCCGCTGCCGGCCGTGGAGACCCTCGACCATCTCTACGCACATTTCGACCGGGTGATGCAGCGGGCCGGGTTCGAGACGCATGGCAATGCCGCGCACGTGTCGCGACGCGTGCGCCGCCTGCTGCATCGGGCGGTTCCCGATCAGCAGGAAGTCAATCTCCTGCGAGGCTTCCTCTCTGCCGTGGAGACGGTCCTGCCGGAGGCGGATCATCCGCCTGGCGCGACCCGTGCGCTGCGCCCTTACTTCGATCATGCGGCCAGCACGCCGCTGCGCCCCGCGGCGCGGCTGGCGTGGTTGACGGCCGGGGAGGGAGCGCCGGATGCCGCGGGCGGGTGGGTGCCCGGCAATCCCACCGCAAGTGCCCATTTGCCTGGACGCCATGCGGCAGCGGTGCTGGCCGGAGCCCGCGAGCGTCTCGCGGCTTGCCTCGGTGCCCTGCCGGAGTCGTTGGTATTCACTTCCGGCGCCACCGAGGCCGACAATCTGGCCATCCTCGGCGCAGTTCGTGGTGAGGCACAGGCCCGCGGTCGGTCATCGGGGGGCTCGCGGGGCCATGTGCTGACCGCGAAAACCGAGCACCGCGCGGTCCTCGCGGCCTGCGAGCAATTGGCACGCGAGGGTTTCGTGGTCGAATACCTCGTGCCCGGGCCGGATGGCCAGGTCACGGCGGATACCGTGGCAGCTGCGCTGCGGCCCGATACCCTGCTGGTCTCGCTCATGCTCGTCAACAACGAGACCGGTGTGTTGCAGGATTTGCGCGGCATCACGGCCGTCTGTCGGTCGCGCGGCGTGCTGGTGCACACCGACGCGGCCCAGGCCCTCGGGCGGATCTCCATCGATGTCGATGATCTCGATATCGACCTGCTGAGTGTCTCCGCCCACAAGTGCGGGGGACCGACAGGCATCGGCGCCCTGTACGTGCGACGGCTGCCCCGGCCGACCGTGGAGCCGCTGCTGTTCGGCGGTGGGCAGGAGGGCGCACTGCGTCCCGGGACGCCGTCGGTGGCGCTGGCGGCGGCGTTTGCTGCGGCGGCAGCCGAGGCCACCGCTGCGCAGTCGGCCGCCACGGACGCCCAGCACCAGTGGGCCGAACGCTTGCTGCTCGGCTTGCGCGGTTTGCCCGGATGGCACCAGAACGGACGTGACGCACCCCGGGTGCCTGCCATCCTCAGTCTCACCTTTGACGGGGTGGATGGCGAGGCCCTGCTGCTGGCCATGGAGCCCTTCGCCGTGGCGAGTGGCTCGGCTTGCAGCAGTGCCACCCGCGAGCCCTCCGGTGTCCTCCGTGCACTCGGCTTGGACGACGAGCGCGCGGAAGCCACCCTGCGCATCAGTTTTGGTTGGACCACCAGCACGGCGGCGGTGGAGGCGCTCACCCGGCATCTCGCCAGGACCGTGTCACGGCTGCGGGCACTCGTCACGGCGAGTCGTGAGGGGACTCGGGAGGGCAGGGTGGCACTGGCCGATCCCTTGCCCACGGCCGCCGATCCGCCCGGTCCCTACAGCCGCCGCCTTCGCCAGTGGGTGGCGGCGCCGCTGCGCGCCTGGGTCGACAGTCCGCTCGAAGGTACCGCTGCCGATTGGGTGGAGGGGACGGCCACGGACCGGAGTTCCCGGACGGTGGTCACCTTCCGCGCCGGGCCCGATGGTCATGGTGGCCTGCGGGTGCGGTGGCTCGCACGCGGGTGCCCGCACGTCCTCGGAGCCTGCGAGGTGATGGCCGAGACCCTGGAGCGGGAACTTGTGTTCCGTCGCCGTGTCTCCATGAACGGGACGGGGGGCGAGTCCGGACCGTCGGTGACGGTCCCGCCCATGGACCTGCGCACCTTCGCCGCGGCCGTGGATGCCCCGCCCGACAAACTCACCCGGTTGCTGGCGGTGCAGGAGGCCGCCGCGGCCCTGCGCAAGCGGTACACTGCCGACTGACGCGGGGCCCCGGACGGCCACCTCGCCGCCACGCCCTTGTCCCCCGGAGATTACCGCCCATGTCCATCCATCTCACCCCGGCAGCTGCGGAACGTGTCCGCACCTTCCTGGCCGCCCGCGGTCATGGGGAGGGCCTCCGGCTCGGGGTGAAAAAGACCGGTTGCTCCGGCTGGGCGTGGATCGTCGACTACGCCGAGGGCGCCGGTCCCGGCGATGCCGTGTTCGAGGAGCAGGGCGTGAAGGTGTTCGTGGATGCGGCGAGCCTGCCCCTGATCGACGGCACCACCGTGGATTTCCGCAAGCAGGGCCTCAACGAGTCCTTCTCCTTCCACAACCCGAACAGCAAGGGCGAGTGCGGCTGCGGCGAAAGCTTCAGCGTCTGAGGGTAGGCCGCCCGCAGAGGGCCGGTGTTCCCTTTTATTTCAATCACTTGGCTTGGCGATTCCGCCCCCCGCAGATACACTAGCGGGCTAGTTTCCTGTCCCGTTTCCCAAGGTTTTTCCTTTCCGAGGTTGCCATGGCCATCGAACGCACCATTTCCATCATCAAGCCGGACGGCGTCCAGAAGAACGTCATCGGCGATGTTTACCACCGCTTCGAGAAGGCGGGTCTGCGCATCGTCGCGGCACGCATGGCCCACCTCACCCCGGCGCAGGCCGGTGCGTTCTACGCCGTCCATGCGGCGCGCCCGTTCTACAACGACCTCTGTGCCTACATGACCTCCGGTCCGGTGATGATCCAGGTCCTGGAAGGCGAGAATGCCGTGGCCGCGCACCGCGACATCATGGGCGCGACGGACCCGAAGAAGGCGGCTCCCGGCACCATCCGCGCCGATCTCGCCGACAGCATCGAGGAGAACGTGGTCCACGGCTCCGACAGCCTGGAGAACGCAGCCCGCGAGATCGCCTTCTTCTTCGCCGAAACGGACCTCTGCCCGCGCACGCGCTGAGCGTCCGTCGAGCGCCGCGCCATGGAAACGTCCGCCGCCAAGGTCAACCTGCTCGGGCTCACGCGGCCCGAGCTGGAGGCCTTCGTGGACGGCCTGGGTGAAAAACCATTCCGGGCGCGGCAGCTCATGAAATGGCTCTACAAGGCCGGCGTCGCCGACTTCGAGGCGATGACCGACCTGGCCAAGGCCTTCCGCGCGAAGCTCGCGGCGACGGCCGAGGTTCGTCTCCCGGAAGTATTGCTCGAGCAGGCCTCCGCCGACGGCACCCGCAAGTGGCTGCTGCGGGCCGGCAGCCGTGATGCCCCGGCGCAGGCCGTGGAAATGGTGTTCATCCCCGAGCCGGGACGCGGCACCCTGTGCATCTCCTCGCAGGTCGGCTGCGCACTCGACTGCCAGTTCTGCAGCACCGCGCAGCAGGGCTTCAACCGCAACCTCGAGGCGGGCGAGATCGTCGGTCAGGTGTTTCTCGCGAACCAGTTGCTGGGCCGCGGGCCAGCCGGCGAACGTGCGGTCACCAACGTCGTGTTCATGGGCATGGGCGAGCCGCTCGCGAACTACAAGTCGGTGGTGCCGGCGATGCGCGTCCTGCTGGACGACCTCGGCTACGACCTCTCCCGGCGTCGCGTCACCCTGTCCACCTCGGGCCTGGTGCCGCAGCTCTATCGGCTGGCGGAGGACTGCAACGTGGCCCTGGCCGTGTCGCTGCATGCGCCCAATGACACCCTGCGCGACCAGATCGTGCCGATCAATCGCCGCCACAAGATTGCCGAACTGCTCGAGGCGTGCTGGCACTATCTCGAGAAGCAGAACGGGCGCAGCATCACCTTCGAATACGTGATGCTTGACGGCGTGAACGACAGCCGGAGCACGCGCGAGAACTCGTGGCGCTGCTGCGCGGGCGCGAAGCGAAGGTCAACCTCATTCCCTTCAATCCGTTTCCGGGTACCCGCTACCGGCGTTCCCCGGCACCGGCCATCAGCGCCTTCCGGGACTACCTCAACCGCCACGGCGTCACCTGCACCACCCGCCGTACCCGTGGTGACGACATCGACGCCGCCTGCGGGCAGCTGGTCGGTCGGGTGGCGGACCGCACGACGGTCCGCCTGGGGCAGAAGACCTTCAGTCTCGACGTGCAGGCGGGGGCGGCATGAGGGGCGGTCTAGTCCGCTGCGCGTTCCTCGCCTGCTGCCTGGTCGCCGCCTGGTCGGCTCCGGCCCAAAACGCTTCCCCGGGCATGACCGCTGCAAGCGCCAATGTCCAGCTGGGCGTGGGTTACCTGCGTCAGGGCAATCTCGCCGTGGCGCAGCAGGTCCTCGAGCGGGCCTACGCGCAGAACCCCAGGGACCCGACCGTCCACACGGCGCTCGGTCTGCTGTACGAGCGGCTCGCGCAGCCGGCGCGGGCGGACGAACATTACGGCCGTGCGGTCAAGCTGGCGCCGGCAGACCCCGAAGTGCTCAACAACTATGCCGTCTTCCTGTGCCGACGAGGCCAGGCGCCGCGTGGCGAGAAGCTGTTCCTGCAGGCGGCGGGCAACCCCCTTTACCGGACGCCCGAGGTGGCGCTGGCGAATGCCGGGGTTTGCGCGCGCGCTTCCGGTCGTCCGGCCCAGGCGGAGCAATACCTGCGCCGTGCGCTCAGCCTGAAGCCCGCTTTCCCCGATGCGCTCCTGCCGCTCGCGGAGCTGTCGCTGGACCAGGGCAAGGCGCTCAGCGCGCGGGCCTTCCTGGAGCGGCTGCTGGCCGCCGGCCCGGCCTCTGCCGAGGTGCTGGCCCTGGGAATACGGATCGAGAGGGCGGCCGGCGATGCCGGCGCTGCC
>JBJTPC010000381.1:0-4582 GCA_046074905.1 Gammaproteobacteria bacterium | reverse complement strand
ACCAGGGCAAAGCGCAGGATGCCCTCGTCCGGACCCAGCGTGCGCAAGGCCGGCAAGAACGCCTGCCGCCCCGGCAATTGCTGTTGCACGCGCTCGTCGAGCCGCATCCAGTCCATGCTCGGCGGCGCCGGCGCCGGAATTGCCACGGGCACGGGATGAATGACCTGCGGGGGACCGGGCACGGCCACGGTTGGCGGTGGCGGCAGCGCCACAGGCGACGGTGCCGCCGGCGCAGGCGGCGGGGAGGCGACGCCCGATGCTGCCGGAGACTGCGACTGGGCCGGCAGCGTCCACGCGCAGGCGAGCACGAGCCCGAGAGCCCAGGAAGCGGTGGTTTTCTGCATGGGGTTCACTGGGCCGGCAGATAGATGACGATGGGCGTCGGCGACGGTGGCGCCCGACCCATGACGGCGCCCTCGCTGGGCAACGACTTCACGCCACGCGCCACCAGCCAGTCGTGGAATGGCTTGGCCTGCGACGTGGTCAGCGACAGCCACCCGCCATCGATGGGTACCTGCAACTCGTCCTGCAGTCCCTGGTAGTACGCCGCGCCGGTCATGGCGGCGAAGGCGAGATCCATGCCCCGACGGTAGGTCTTGCGGGCGTCATCCCACTCCACCACATGCAGTCGGGAGGCATCAAGGGCACAGGCGGCCGGAAAGAACTCGGTGGAACGCACCGTGCGTCCCGCCTGACCGTAGTAGCAGGCGGCATGCAAGGTCACGCTACCGGGTGTCAGGCCGAGCGCGGTCTCGATCTGCGGACCCGCCGTCTTGGCGTTGTAGAAGGAAGTCTCGCAACCGGCCAAGGCCAGCAGCAAACCCACCGCAGCGAAGCGCCGCAGCAAACAGGATCCGATCACTCGCAGATTCCTCCTGAAGCAGCCGCCGCTGGCTTGTGTTGCAGGATTTCCTCGGCAGTCAGCCCCACCAGTTCATGCGGGAACACCACCCAGCAATCCGTCTGGTGGACATGGTAGTCCGGCGGGCTCGTTCCCGCACCATGACCGGGATGGTAGTACAGGGTGGCGCGACGGATTTCCCGCGGCAAGCGCTCGCCGCAGGTCTTGCGCAGAGCCTCGATGACCGCCGCGAGGCTGCGCCCCGAATCGTGGATATCGTCCACCAGCAGCAGGCGACTGTCCGCCGCGACGGTCTGCACGAGGTACTCGAGACCATCCACCCGCACCTCGTCGGCCTGCTCGCCGATACCGCGGTAGGAGCGTGTCCTCACGGCACAATGGTCGGTGTCGATTCCGCGGGCAGCCAACCATTCCTGAACGGCGACAGCGACCGGCGCACCGCCTCGCCACAAACCGACGAGGTGCGTGGGATACCAACCGCCCTGCTCGATCAGTCGGGCCAGCGCCCAGCAATCGCCCAGGAACTCGTCCGGGCTCAGGAATCGCTTGTTCACCGGACGTCGCAGGCGCACCACGCGTGGAGATTGCGGGGGTCATTCAGGCGGCCCAGGCCCCGCATCGCCAGATCGGCGTCCTTCAGACCACGGCGCAAGACGCGTTCCACCGACGTCGGCTGCCGTACCAGGCCGAGGCTGGTCAACAGGTCCAGCGTGCGGGCCTCGGCACCGATGACCAGACGCTCCGTCCAGTCGAGGGCGGGTTCCCGGTAGTCGATACGGTAGCCAGGGTCCAGCTTGGCACGCCGCGCCGCAGCGGCGATCGCGACGTCCAGATCGCCCAGCGTATCGACCAATCCGACCTCGCGGGCGTCCGCCCCCGACCAGACCTTGCCCTGGGCGATGGCATCGATCTCCGCGACGGAACGCTGCCGTCCCTCGGCGACGATGCCGACGAACCGTCGATAGGCATCATCGACGCCCAACTGGATGACCTGTTTCATGTCGGGTGTCAGCGAACGCTCCAGCGAGAGGCTTCCCGCCAGTGGCGTCGTGCCGATTCCATCGACCGTCACGCCGAGCTTGCCCAAGGTGCGCTCGAACGTCGGGATGATGGTGAAGACGCCGATGGAACCGGTGATGGTCGCCGGCTGGGCAACGATCTCGTCAGCCGCCGCCGCGATGTAATAACCGCCGGAGGCGGCAACGCTGGAGAACGAGGCCACCACTGGTTTGCCGGCGGCACGCAGCGAGAGTACCTCGCGGCGGACCACTTCGGAAGCGAGCATGCTCCCGCCCGGACTGTCGATGCGCAGCACGACAGCCTTCACGTCGTCGTCGAACCGCGCATCCCGCAGGGCCGCGGCGAGCGTATCCCCGCCCACGGTTCCCGCCGGCGCCTCGCCATCGACAATCTCGCCGCTGGCCACCAGCACGGCGACCCGTCGCGAGGCATCACCCGCAGCAGGCTTCAGTGCCGCGGTGGAACGCACCACCCGGAGGTAGTCGATCAAGTCGACCGCGTGGAAAGAGTGGGTATCCTCATCCTCGCCGACGGCTGCGGCCACGTGCCGCTCGAACTCCTCGTAGGTGGCCAGCCGGTCGACCAGCTTGCTGCGCAGCGCCAACTCCGCCAGGTCACCCTGCAGTTCCGCAAGGCGATCTGCCATCTGCTCGGCCTGCTGCTGCAAGGCGCCCGCCGGCAGCTTGCGCCGCGGCTCGAGGTCGGCCTGGTACAGACGCCAGAGATCCCCAAGCCAGGCAGCCGCATCGGCGCGCTCCTCCGCGGACATGCGGTCCCGGGTGAACATGTCGCCGTAACTCTTGTGCGTACCCGCACGGAAGACATTCACATCGACCGCGAGCTTGTCGAGTGTTCCCTTGTAGAACGTGCGGTACCGGGAGTACCCGTCGATGGCCACCGCCCCCAGCGGATCCAGCCACAGTTCGTCGGCCTGCGCGGCGAGGTGGTACTGCGCCTGCTCGAGGTACTGCGCGTACGCGTAAACCGGCTTGCCGGCCTTCCGGAACCTCTCGATCGACGCCGAGAGTGCCTGGAACTTGGTGAGCCCGCCCCCTTCGAGTCCGCTCGGATCGATCACCAGCGCCTGGATGCGCTCGTCCTCGGTCGCGGCATCGATGGCGGCCACCACATCACGCAGCAGTATCTCGCCGGCCGTCTCGCCGGATGCACGTGCGAGGGCGCGCTCGAAAGGACTGCCGCTCAATTCCTCGACCAGTCGCCCCTGCGGCGCGAGGACCAGCGCCGCGCTGGCGGGCACCACGGGCGAGCCGGGATTGCCGGCAGCGGCAATCAGGCCGAAGAGCATCACCAGCAGCAAGAAATGCAGCGTCTTGCGCAGCGCGTCCAGCAGACCGAAAAAGAAGCGGATCACCGCGAGGAATCCGCGCCAGACGACTTGCGGGACTCCCGGAGCAGGCGGCGCGGCGGGCGGCGCAGGTGGAGCAGGAAGCGGCGGCGGGAGCGGGTTTTCGGCGTTCATGCTGCAAGTTTACCGCAGGCAACAAAAAACCACGGCCTGCCGGGGACATGGCAGGCCGTGGCCGGGGAAGGGAACGCCAACCTCCCGGCCCCCGAGGGGGTGCCGGGCGTCGCGGTCAGACCTTCTCTTCGATGCGGGCGCTCTTGCCGCTGCGCTCGCGGAGGTAGTAGAGCTTGGCGCGGCGGACATTGCCGCGACGCTTCACGCTGATCTCGCCGATCGACGGGCTGTACACCTGGAACACGCGCTCGACGCCCTCGCCGTGCGAGATCTTGCGCACGGTGAAGGTGCTGTTCAGGCCGCGGTTGCTCTTGGCGATGACCACGCCCTCGTAGGCCTGGATGCGCTCACGGTCGCCTTCCTTGACCTTCACCTCGACCACGACGGTGTCGCCGGGGCCGAACTCGGGCACGGTGCGCGTCATCTGACGCTGCTCGATCGCCTGGATGATCTTGTTCATGGTTCCTGACACTCCACAATCCGCCGTACCGCACACCGGTGCGCCGGCTACCCAAATCCGATGCCTCACGCCTCGCGGCGTGCCGGCACTCCTGCTTCCAATTCCACACCCGCCTCCGCGAGGAGACGGCGCTCCTCCGCCGTGACGCCCCGCTGCCGGAGAAGCTCCGGCCGGCGTTGCGCCGTCAGCAGGAGGGCCTGCTGCAACCGCCAGCGGCGGATGATGGCGTGGTTGCCCCCGAGGAGCACCTCCGGCACCGCCCGCCCCTCGAACACCTCGGGCCGCGTGTAGTGCGGCCAATCGAGGAGCCCGTCGCTGAACGACTCCTGCACCGCGCTCTCGGCATCGCCCAGCACTCCGGGCAACAACCGCACCACGGCATCGAGGACCACCAGCGCAGGCAGCTCGCCGCCCGTCAGCACGTAGTCCCCGATCGAGACCTGGTCGTCGAACTCCGCGTCGAGCAGACGCTGGTCGACTCCCTCGTAGCGGCCAGCCAGCAGCACCATCCCAGGCAACTGCGACCAGCGCCGGGCATCCTCCTGCGTGAACCGCCGGCCCTGGGCCGAGAGATACACGCGGGGGCTGCCTGCCGGCACCCGCTCCGTCGCAGCCCGCAAGGCGGTCCGCAACGGTTCGATCTTCAACACCATCCCCGGCCCACCGCCATAAGGGCGATCATCGACCGTACGATGGACATCCACCGCATGGGCGAGGATCGCGAAGAGGCCCGGACCGTGGGAAAGACCATTGCCCATTC
>JBJTPC010000380.1:0-9125 GCA_046074905.1 Gammaproteobacteria bacterium | reverse complement strand
CTACCGACTGAGCTACCGGGGAACGGCATGGGGCGGAGGCCCCTATCGGAAGCCCGCAACTCTAGGGGAACAGGGGGCTATCGTCAACCCTTGAAGCCCGGAGCAAGCCCGGAGCGGAACCATTTCAGCCGATCGCCCGGCCGATTCGCTGGATTGCTTCGCGGAGCGTTTCCAGGTTGCTGGCAAACGACAGGCGGAGATGACCCGGCGCGCCGAAGGCGCTGCCCGGGACCAGCGCCACGCCGGCGGTCTCGAGGAGGTGGGTGGCCATGTCCGTGTCGCTGTTCATCCCGCGGTGGGCAAGGCAGCGGCGAATGTCCGCGAACGCATAGAAGGTTCCCTGGCCCGGCAGACAGGACACCCCGGGCAGTTCGTTCAGCGCCCCCACCACGAAGTCGTGCCGCTCCTTGAACGCCAGGTTCATCCGCCGGACGCTCTCCTGGTCGCCCAGCAGCGCGGCCACGGCGGCCGCCTGACTGATGGAGGAGGGGTTCGAGGTGCTCTGGCCCTGGATTGTCGTCATGGCGGCGACAAGTTCGCGCGGGCCACCGCAGAAACCGATGCGCCATCCCGTCATGGCGTAGCCCTTGGAGACCCCGTTGATGGTCACGGTGCGCTCGTGGAGGTTCGGGCAGGCCTCAGCCAGGCTGCAGAAGGGTTCGGTGCCCCACCAGATATGCTCGTAGATATCGTCGGTACCGATGACCACGCGCGGGTGCCGCTCCAGCACCTTCCCGAGTGCCATCAACTCCGTCCGGCTGTAGGCGGCACCGGTCGGATTGGACGGGCTGTTCAGCAGCAGCAGCCGGGTGCGGGGCGTGATCGCGGCCTCGAGTTGCAGCGGGGTGATCTTGTAGGCCTGCTCGGGGCCCGCCGGCACGATGACCGGCTCGGCATCCGCGAGGAGCACCATGTCCGGATAGGACACCCAGTAAGGCGCGGGAATGATGACCTCGTCGCCGGCATCGAGCAGGGCCAGACAGAGGTTGAAAATCGTCTGCTTCGCCCCACTCGAGACCAGCACCTGGTCACGGGCGTACTCGAGTCGGTTTTCACGCAGGAACTTCGCGATGATGGCGTCCTTGAGCTCCGGGGTGCCATCCACATTCGTGTACCGGGTCCTGCCGCTGCGAATGGCCGCGATACCTGCAGCGGCGATCGGCGCGGGAGTGTCGAAGTCCGGCTCGCCGATGCCGAGGCCGATGATGTTCCGGCCCTCGGCACGCAAGCGGTTGACGAGGACGGTCAGTGCCAGGGTCGGGGAAGGGCGGACGCGCTGGACGCGGCGGGAAGGAACGATGGGCACGGGGCGATCCTGGCCAGGCGGGAAACCGGCGTATCCTAGTCGGTCATGACCCTGCCACGCCACCCGGATGCCGCCCCTTTCCGCCTGCAGGCGGACTACACGCCCGCCGGCGACCAGCCGGAGGCGATCCGCCAACTCGTGGAGGGCCTGGGCGATGGTCTCAAGCACCAGACGCTCCTCGGCGTGACGGGCAGCGGCAAGACCTTCACGGTGGCCAACGTCATCCAGCAGATCCAGCGGCCGACGCTGGTCATGGCACACAACAAGACCCTCGCCGCGCAACTCTACGGCGAGTTCAAGGAGTTCTTCCCGGACAACGCGGTGGAGTACTTCGTTTCCTACTACGACTACTACCAGCCGGAAGCCTACGTGCCGTCCTCGGACACCTTCATCGAGAAGGATGCCTCCGTGAACGATCACATCGAGCAGATGCGCCTGTCGGCCACCAAGGCCCTGCTGGAACGTCGGGACTGCATCATCGTCGCGACGGTGTCATGCATTTACGGACTCGGCGACCCGCAGGCCTATCTGGCGATGGTCCTGCATCTGGTGCGGGGCGAGGCCATTGACCAACTGCAGTTGCTGCGACGCCTTGCGGACATGCAGTACACCCGCAACGACATGGATCTGCATCAGGGTACCTATCGCGTACGCGGAGACCTCATCGACATCTTCCCGGCGGAAAGCGAACGGGAAGCGGTGCGCGTGGAACTCTTCGATGACACCATCGAGACGCTCTGCTGGTTCGACCCGCTCACCGGCGAGACGATTCGCCGGGTGGCGCGGCTGACTGTTTATCCATCCTCGCATTACGTCACTCCCAAGGAGCGCCTGTCGACTGCGGTCGAGCAGATTCGCGCCGAACTGCAGGTGCGGCTTGCCGAGCTGAATGGCGCCAACAAGCTGGTGGAGGCCCAACGCCTCGCCCAGCGCACCCAGTACGATCTCGAGATGATCGGCGAGGTCGGTTATTGTCCCGGGATCGAGAACTACTCCCGCTACCTCTCGGGGCGCGAGCCCGGCGAGCCGCCCCCCTGCCTGTTCGATTACTTGCCGGACGACGCGCTCCTGGTCATCGACGAAAGCCATGTGACGGTGTCGCAAGTGGGCGCAATGTTCCGCGGCGACCGCTCGCGCAAGGAAACGCTGGTCGAGTACGGATTCCGGCTGCCATCGGCGCTGGACAATCGTCCGCTCAAGTTCGAGGAATGGGAGCGGCTGTCGCCGCAGACGATTTTCGTCTCGGCGACACCGGGCAAGTACGAAGCCGAGCACTGTCGCGGCGCGGTGGTGGAGCAGTTGGTGCGACCGACGGGACTGGTCGATCCCGTTGTCGAGATCCGTCCGGTACGCACCCAGGTGGATGATGTCCTCGGCGAGATCCGCGAGGTGGTGGCGCGCGACGAGCGCGTGCTCATCACCACGCTCACCAAGCGCATGGCGGAGGACCTCACCGAGTTCCTGCATGAGCACGGCGTCCGCGTACGCTACCTCCACAGCGACATCGACACGGTCGAGCGCATGGAGATCCTGCGTGACCTGCGGCTCGCCAAGTTCGATGTCCTGGTGGGCATCAACCTGCTGCGCGAGGGACTCGACCTGCCCGAGGTGTCGCTGGTCGCGATACTCGATGCCGACAAGGAAGGATTCCTGAGATCGGAAGGCTCGCTCATCCAGACCATTGGTCGCGCCGCGCGCAACGTCAACGGCAAGGCCATCCTCTATGCCGATACCATCACCGGATCGATGCAGCGCGCGTTGGCGGAAACCGAGCGACGACGGACGAAGCAACTGGCGCATAACGCCGCGCACGGCATCACGCCGCAGGGTATCCGCAAGAAAGTCGCGGACGTCATGGCCCTGGGTGCGGGCTATGACCCGAGTGCCGGCGAGGGCGGCAGCGTGAAGGGTGGGGGCAAGGGGAAGGGCAAGACGGGGCCGCAGCCGGTGCTTACCCCAGAACAGATGGCCAAGCGCATTCGCCAGATGGAGACCCGCATGCAGCAGCACGCGCGCAATCTCGAATTCGAGGAGGCGGCCAAGCTCCGCGACGAGATCACCAGCCTGCGGAACGAGATGCTGGGGGTGGGTCGACCGGGAATGGCGAAGCGGGCGGGCTGAGGCAGCCGCCTTGCGAAACGCATGCCGGCTGCACGCCTTGCCGTCCACAACGCCGGCGAGTACAATCCCGGCTCCCCGAAAGGGCGCGTAGCTCAGCGGTAGAGCACTTCCTTGACATGGAAGGGGTCACAGGTTCGATCCCTGTCGCGCCCACCAACCTCCGGTCCGAGGCCTTGCCGGGGAAACTCAGCGCGTGTTGCCGGCGGGTTCCGCCCGCACGAACCACCACAGCGCCGCGGCAATCAACGCGAATACCGCACCGCTGACCCAAACCGCATTCCAGGCCCCGGCTGCCGCCAGGGCGGCCACTACCGGCTGGCAGAGCATGCCGCCCATGTTGCCGCCGGTGTTCAGGACGCCGGTGGCCGCGCCGGTGTCCGCTCGCGACACGGACATGGTGGCTGCCCAGTACGGGCCTTCGTTGATTTCCATCGCGAAGAAGGCAAGTGTCAGCGCAGCCACGGCCACATAGACGTTCGCCATCGCCGGCGTGAAGAACAGCATCAATGCGCCCAACGGCAGGCTGATCAAGGGCAGCAGGCGATAGCCCTGCGTGGGTCCGAGGCGCGTGACCAACGAGTCGGCCGCAACGCCGCCGATGGCGGCACCGAGGGCGGCGCCGATCCACGGCATCATCCCCATCAGCCCACTCTCCAGACCGCTCAGGTGCCGCTCCTTCACCAGGTAGATGAAGGACCAGTAACTGATCATGTAGAAGACGTAGTTCATGGACAGGTAGGAGAGCGCGAGCAGAAGGATGTTGCGGTCGCCCATGACGCGCCCCATGCGCCGGAACGTCAGCGGCGGGGCGGCCGGCGCTTCATCCAGTTCTGCCAGTTCTGCCGCCGACACTGCCGGGTGCTGCTGGGGCCGGTCCCGCCCGTACCAGGCCCAGCCGACGGTGAGCAGGACTGCCGGCACGGTCGTCCAGAGGATGGCCCCCTTCCAGCCATGGTGAGTGGCGAGTTCGACGAGCAGCGGCGGTGTCAGGGCGCCGCCCAGCAGCATCCCCGAGGCGACCACGCCATTCGCCATGGCGAACTGCCGCGAGGGAAACCAGCGTTCGACCACGGCCGCGAACACCGGGAAGACCGGTCCTTGCGAGGCGCCCAACAATGCCTGACCCGCCAGCAGGGCGACGAGCAAGGCGCTGCCGGAGAGCACCAGCGGGAACAGGGGCGTGGTGACCGTGGCCAGCAGCCCCACCAGTCCCGTGACCGTGAACATCAATCGCGGACCGAAACGCTGTCCGAGTGCACCACCCGGCAGCTGCCAGGCGGCGTAGAGGGCCGTGAACGCGAAGAAGAGCCAGCCGAGTTGCTGGTCGGTGAAGCCGAGTTCCTGCTGCATCTCGGGAGCCGAGACCGCGATGCTGGTCCGCTGCACATACGCCATGGCCGCGAAGCCGAACATGTAAGCGTAGATCCACCAGCGGACCCGGATCGGCGCGCCTCGGCTCATGGTGCTCAACCTCGCAACTGGTGACCCTGCGGATCGTAGGGTACCTCACGCAGCCAGCGCGCCGGGCAGGCTTTCCCGAGGATGGCGACCTGCAGGTCCGGCGCGCCTGCCTCGAGCACTGCGGTGTCCACGTAGGCCAGCGCGAGGCTCAGACCGACGTGGTGCCCGTAGGTACCGGACGTGACGAAACCGACGCGGCAATCGCCGGAGAACACCGGTTCGCGTCCGAGCACATCGGCATCGGCGCTGTCGACGGAGAGCAGGACCAGTCGCTGGAGGGGTTTGCCCGCACGCTCTTCCAGGGCCGCGGCGCGGCCGATGAAGTCCGGCTTGCCCCAGTCGATGAAGCGGTCGAGGCCGGACATGCCCGGCGTGTAGGACGGGGCGAACTCCAGCGACCACACGCCGTATCCCTTCTCGAGCCGCAGGCTGTCCTGGGCGCGCATCCCGATCGGTCGCATGCCATGGGCCTCGCCGGCCTCCAGCAGGGCGGACCAGAGCTTGCGTTGCTGCAGGGCGGGCACGGTGATCTCGTAACCCAGTTCGCCGGTGAGCGACATCCGCAGGACCTGCGCCCGTACCGGACCCAGATCCAGTTCGGCAGTGCCGAGGAACGGGATTCGCCGCGAGTCGACCGATTCCCGGGCAAGCGCCGCGAGGATGTCGCGCGATCGCGGTCCGGAGAGGGAGACCGCCAGGTGGCTTTCGCTGAGGTTCGCCAGGTGGACTCCCGTCGCGGGGAGATGGTCGCGGAACCAGCGGAGGTGCCACTCCTGGAGATAGTAGGAGCCCACCAGCCAGAAGCGGTCGGGTGCCAACCGGGTAACGCTGAGGTCGCCCATCAACTTTCCCGATGGCGCCAGCATCGGCGCGAGTCGCGCACGCCCCACCTCCGGCAGGCGGGACGCCAGGAGGTAATCAAGCCAGGCCGCGGCACCCGGCCCGGAAACCTCGTACCGCGCATAGACACCGGCATCGAGAAGTCCCGCTGCTTCGCGGGTGGCCCGCACCTCCTCGGCGACAAAACGATGGCAGGCTGCACGGCGAACCGAGGGTGGATCGATGAAAGCGGGCTCCCCGGCTGCGTAGAACTGCGGATTCTCCATGCCCCAGACGACGCCGAAGCGGGCACCCGCGGCGGCTTGCAAGTCGTAGGCCGGGGTGGTCTTGAGCGGGCGTCCCGCAGGCAGCTCCTCGTTGGGGTAGGCCATGACGAAACGACGCCGGTAGAACTGTCCCGTCGTCTCGCGAAGGTAGCGGTCGTTGCTGGCGAACGCTCCGTAGCGGGCCACATCCATGCCGAAGATGTCGGCGCCGGGATCGCCGTGGATCATCCAGTTGGAGAGCACCAGACCGATGGCGCCGCCCTGAGAGAAGCCGGCCATGCAACCGCAGGCGACCCAGAAGTTGCGAAGCCCGGGGACCGGTCCCACGAGCGGATTGCCATCCGGGGTGAAGGTGAACGCCCCGTTGACCCAGCGCTTGATGCCTACTTCCTGCAGGCAGGGAAAGCGCTCGAACCCGATGGCGAGTTCAGGTGCGATGCGGTCGATGTCCTCGGGGAGCAGGTCCATCCCGTAGTCCCACGGGGCGCCCTCCACCTGCCAATGGCGGGGGTCACGTTCGTAGACGCCGAGGATGACGCCTTTCTTTTCGGGCTGGAGGTAAGTGAAACCCTCGAGATCGGTGACGCAGGGCATCTCGTAATCCAGCGCCACCAGCGCAGGAATGTCATCGGTCACAAGGTAGTGGTGGCTCATCGGCGTGATGGGCAGGTTCAGCCCGACCATCTGGCCCACACGCCGGGCCCAGAGTCCGCCCGCATTGACCACGTGCTCGGCGGTAACCTTGCCCTGCTCGGTTTCCAGTTGCCATTCGCCTGATGGAAGCGGCGTGATGGCCAGAACCCGGTTGCGCAGGATGACATCGGCACCGCGGCGACGGGCCGAAATCGCGAAGGCATGAGTGGTGCCGTGCGGGTCGACGGCTCCCTCATGGGGGTCGAAAAGACCGCCCAGCAGGCCGTCGGGCGAGACGATCGGGCAACGCTCGACGATCTCCTCGGGGGTTGCGAGGCGTGCGCCGATGCCCAGCGTCTCGTAGATGGCCGTTTCGGTCTGCAGCCACTCCCAGCGTTCGGGCGAGGTGGCGATGCTGTAGCCGCCGGGCATGTGCATGCCGCAGGACTGGCCACTTTCCGCCTCGATGTCGCGGTAGAGCTTGACCGTATAGCCCTGGAGTGCGGCGATGTTCGGGTCCGAGTTGAGCACGTGAAAGCCGGCGGCAGCATGCCAGGTGGAGCCGGAAGTCAGTTCGGCGCGCTCGATGAGGGCGATATCCGCCCAGCCGCTGCGGGCAAGGTGGTACAGGACGCTGCTGCCGACGATGCCGCCGCCGATGACGACCACACGATAATGACTCTTCACGCTGCTCTACTCCTCGTCCACCGCATCGCCGAGTTCCTCGCGGCGGTGCGCCATGAAATCCTGCAGGGCGTCGTCTACGCCCCGGTCGATACCCGGATCCTGCCATTCGCTCAGCCAACGCTTCCAGACGCGGTTGGCGCGTTGTTCGGCGGTGAGTCGCCCCTCGCTCGACCACTGCTCGAAGGAACTGTAGTCGGCGATTTCCGAGTCGTGGAACGCACTCACGAAATTGGCCTGTGTGTGTGCGCAGCCAAGGAAGTGACCCCCGGGAGGAACCTCACGCAGGGCGTCCATCGCCTGACCACGGGCATCCACCGCCATGCCACCCGCAAGCACCTGCATCATCGCGAGCTGGTCCGCATCCATGACGAACTTCTCGTAACCCGCCACCAGCCCGCCCTCCAGCCAGCCTGCCGCATGGGTCACCAGGTGAACGCCTGCCAGCAGCGTCGGCAACAGCGTATGGGCACTTTCGTACGCCGCCTGGGCATCAGCCACTTTCGAGGCGCAGAGCGAGCCGCCGCTGCGGCACGGTACCCCGACCCGCCGTGCGAGTTGCGCAGTGGCGAAGATCATTTGCGTGGCTTCGGGCGTACCAAATGTCGGAGCGCCGGTCCGCATCGAAACGGCACCGACGAACGAGCCGAGGATGACCGGGACACCGGGGCGCACCAATTGGGTGAGTGCCATGCCGGCCAGCGTCTCCGCGAGGATTTCCGCGAGGCAGCCGGCCGGCGTGACCGGGCCCATGGCACCTGCCAGCACCGCCGGCACGATGATGCAGCCTTGCCCCGCCTCGGCAAACGCGCGCAGCGAGCCGAGCATGCGACCATCGAAGGTCAGCGGCGAATTGGAATTGATGTTGCCGAGCAGTACCGGATGGTCGGCAACGAACTGCCTGCCGAAGACCGCGCGCGCCATCTCGATGGCATCGCGGGCGTGACCGGGCGTCTCGGGGGTACCCTCGCAGGCCTGATCGCTGTAGCGGAAGAAGGCGTACTGCGTGTCCAGGTGACGCTTGCCCGCCGGCACGTCCATTGCCTCGACCATCGCGCCGCCCGAAAAATGAATCGACGGCGCGACGTGGGCAAGCTTGATGAAGTTATGGAGATCCTCGAGGGTTCCGTAACGGCGTCCGCGATCGAGGTCGGAGACGAACGGCGGGCCACCGACGGGGGAGAACACCGTGGCGTCACCGCCGAATTGCAGTGACTTGGCAGGATTGCGCGCATGGAGCGTGAATTCCGCCGGTGCGGTGCGCAGGAGTTGACGGGCCAGCCCGCGCGGAATGCGCACGCGCTCGCCGTCCACTTCGGCACCGGCCTGTCGCCACAGGGCCAAACTCTCCGGATCGCGGCGGAACTCGATGCCGATCTCCTCGAGGAGCGTCTCTGCGTTGTATTCGATAACCTCGATGGCCTCGCTGGAGAGCAAGTCGACCGCCGGCAGTCGGCGGCGCAGGTAAGCAGCGGCCGCCGCTGGATTGCGGGCCCGTGCAGCGCGCTTGAGTTCCCGCGCGGAGGCGCCCGCGCCCCGCCCTTGGCGGATTCCAGTCGACATGCCGAGAGCCCTCCCCAAAACCAAACTATAGCGCAGGGCTTCGCGGTGAAGCGCTCCAATATTGAGTCTCCAAGGCGGCCCGGACTCGCGCATTCGCGACGCGTGCTAGAGTCCCGCACCTGGCGGTGGCGCCCGGTCGGGGCTGGCGCCTGGAGGGCTGTCTTGCGTTCATCCAACCATCGCCATTACTCGGCGTTTTCCCTGCTGGCCGCAGCGCTTCGCGGCCCGCGCCATTGGCGACCCCTGTGGGG
>JBJTPC010000379.1:0-7994 GCA_046074905.1 Gammaproteobacteria bacterium | reverse complement strand
CTTGCCAGCACGGTGGACGAATCGTCGAGCATCAGCCGCACTTCGTAAAGGCCCGCCTGCAATGGCTTGCCGTTCTTGAGTGTCGGCAATTCCAGTTTGCCGGTCGTTCGTGCCTGCAGGTAGCGTTGCACTTCCGGAAGTATGGGTGCAGCCGACCGCATCGAATCGTCGATGCGGAACAGCCCGACCCAGTCGAAGCGATGACCCGGCATGTTGTGCCAGTGGACGATCAGCGGTTGCCCGATGCGCTGCGGCGATGCCACCTTTTCCAGCCGCGGTGGGGATTGCCCATCGATGAGGGCGAAACGCGTACGCCGGAGTTCGCCCCCTGCGGTATCCAGCAGCACCGCATCGTATTCCCCGGCGTTCATTCCCGTCGTGGCGAACCGCGCGAATCGCCGCCAGGCCGTCACCTCCTCGCGAGCAGCGAGCAAGGGCCGTGCTGCCGGTCCGGCGGCAGCACCGTCAGCGGGCACCACCACGATGCTCCACCCCTCCGAGGCCGGGTCATGGGCGCGTACGCGCAACTGCTCCCCGATGCGGATGACCGCGGGCTCCACTGCCACCAGCGCAGAGGCCGTCATCGGTATCACTTCGAAGGTCGAGACCAACGCGCGATGATCGCTGGGCCAGGGAAACACGGATTCGTCGACATCATTGCCGCCAGGCTCGCCGAAGATCCGGCTGTCGATTGCCCGGGCGGTGCCGGCCGTCCAGATGAAGTCGATGCGATCCAGCGTTTCCCGCGGCCGGAGGTAGGGTGCCGGCATGCCGGCGGTCCAGGTGAGTCCGGGGCGTAGTCGCGGATCGGGATGGACTTCGCGAAACGAGTCGCGGAATCCCGCGAGCTCCAGCGCTTTCGAGACCGGCCAGTCGACAGGATACTTCACTGCTTCGGGGCGCAGCGCTTGCATGGCGGGCGTCCAATCGCGATGGGACGGGGTATTGAAATCCCCGGTGAGGAATACCGGCGTGCCGTCGCGGGCCACCGTTGCCAAGGGCAGCAGCGCTTGTGCCGAAGGCATGCGCGCCTCGTCTTCGAGTCCAAGCACGGTCGCTGGCGCCGCACCGTCGCGTACTGCTTCCGGTCCATAGAGGTCGCTGGGCAGGTGCGTGTTGCCGACGGCGACGATCTCCCCGGGTCGTACCATCACCCAGGCATGCAGTTCGTCGGCGTCCAATGCGGTGATGCCCGAGGGCGGTTGTCCCGGCGTATCGCGCGTGCCATTGCCGGAATCGAACAGCGGGAAGCGTGACAGCAGGTTGCGCCGCAGGTCGATGTACGGATAGCCCGCCATGGCAGCCAGCGTGGCGAGATGCCCCTCCGGTTCCTGAATGCCGATGATGTCGGCATCACTGCGCCGCAGGGTCTCGGCGGTAGCCGCCAGACTGACCTGGTCGCCCCCGTACCAGACATTGAAGCTCATCACACGCAGTTGCAGCGGCGCTGGCGGCTTGCCGATACGTCGTACCTGGGCAAGCAGGGCTTCGGCACCCAGGGGACGCCCGAGCACGGCCTCCAGGAGTTCACGCACGCTGCGTTCCGGCCCATGCCGCAGCAGTCGCTCTTCCAGCCAGCCATACCAGCCGGGATTCGGGCCGTGGAAGTCGCCGACAGCCGTGCGGACGGCGGCCCGCAGTTCGGCAGTGACGAGCGCACCGAGTCCGTAGTTCAGCATGTAACCGGGCTCTTCGACCAACTGGACGCGTTGTGCCCACCACGGAACCTCCGGGTGAGGCCGGATGTTGAGATAGCGCGAGGTCAGTTCGGTCCAGACAAGATCGGGATCCTGCGCCGGATCGCGCAGCAGGCGGATCTCGAACAGCGCCCAGGCGAGATCAAGCATCACATCGGAGAGCAAGGCGCGCTGCGTGAGCGCCTCCGGCGCCGCACGTCCCAGGTACCGCTGCTGCCAGGCCGGCTCGTAGGTGCTCCAGGACGGCACGTCGGCGAAGGCTTCGACGAACAGGGTGTCGGGCCAGTCGGTCTTGCCGGTCGCGGGACGGAGAGCCGCCACATGGACAGCATGGCCAGTCTCGTGGACCAACTCGTTCAGCGAGAACAGTCCACCTTCCGGGTAATGCCCAACCACGACCGCTGCCGGACGTTGCCAGCGACCGTCAGGCCACCGCGCGCCCGGTCGACGGATGTCGGTATAGGCCAGCGGGGATTGTCCCGGCGAGCCCGCCAGTTCATAACGCACTTCCAGCTCGTCTGGATCGGCGCCGAGGTCCCGGAAGTAGCGCTTGGTGATGGCGAGCAACTCGGCTGCCGGGATGGCCGACTGCAGTTCGCGGTTCGCATAGCTGTTCAGGTACCGGTAGTCCCAGGGTTCCACCGGGGTGTCGGGCAGCGTTTCGCGCCATGCGGCGAGGACCTGTTCCAGCCACGTCTCCAGTTGGTCGGGAGTGATGCCCAACTGCCGTGCCGCTCGCTCCACCGGCAGATCGCCGGGTCGAGCGGCCTCCCGCTCGAGAACCAGCAGGCGACGGTAGGGGCTCTCCGCTCCGCCTTCGCCATCCAGCGCAGTCCATAAAGGCCGGAAAGCATCGAACAAGGCACGCCGGCGAGCGGCGTCCGGTTCCTCATGCAGGCGCTGCAGGACCGTACCGCGGTCGAGTTGGCGGCCGCCGACTTGCATCCGGTTGCCGTACCAACGGAAGCATTCCGTGAGGGCGATACGCAGCAGGACCGGGGCGTTGGCGGGCTGACGCGCTGCGGCACACTTTGCGGCCGCGGTGGCACCGTGGTCTGCCGCAGCGACGGGCGTGGCTTCCGCAACGGCCACGGGGGCGCCTGGCAGGACCAAGGCGAGCCCCATCGATCCCAGGGCGACGGCGGCTGCCAGCCCTCCGCCTCGCGATCCACGGATCGGTCGAATCCCGCTCATCGTGTTTGCTCCCTGCGCCTGCAGCCCCCTGCCCGACGATGCTAAGGCATGGCATCCTGAGCAGGAAGCGCCCAGCGCCCCGGAGAATCCGCCATGCGCCATCTCTGTCTGCCTCGTCGTCCGTTCGCCTGGATCCTCCTGCTTTGGTTGCCTTGGCTGGCGGCCTGCGGAACCGATCATGCCGCTGCCCCCGCCGTCGATACCCGCTATCAGCAGGTGTTGCGCGAGCGCCTGCTCGCAGCAAAACCCGGTGAAGTGATCGAGATTCCCGCAGGTCGCTTCGCGTTCGACCGCGGTCTCGGCCTGCGGGTGGACGATGTCACGCTGCGCGGCCAGGGCATGGACCGGACGGTGCTCACCTTCCGCGGGCAGAAGTCCGGCGCCGAGGGCCTGCTGGTACGTGCGAACGGGTTCACGCTCGAGAACCTGGCCATCGAGGACACCAAGGGTGATGCGGTGAAGGTGAATGAGGGCGAGCGCATCACCTTCCGCAATGTGCGGGTGGAATGGACCGGCGGACCGAAAACCACCAACGGTGCCTACGGCCTCTATCCGGTCCGCACGCGCAACGTACTCATCGAGGGTTGCGTGGTCAGCGGTGCCTCGGATGCGGGGATCTACGTGGGGCAATCGAGCGACATCATCGTCCGGCGCAATCTGGCCCGCGACAACGTCGCCGGCATCGAGATCGAGAACTCCACCCGCGCGGATGTGTACGGCAACGAGACCACCCGCAATACCGGCGGCATCCTGGTGTTCAACATGCCGAACCTGCCTGTACCCGGCGCGGTCACGCGGGTGTTCGACAATCATGTGCATGGCAACAACACGCCGAACTTCGGTGCCAAGGGCAGTGCCGTGGCGAGTATCCCGGCCGGTTCCGGCATCGTCATCAACTCCAACGACCAGGTGGAAATCTTCGGCAACCGGCTCGAGGACAACGCGACTGCCCATGTCATCGTGTCCAGTTACTACTCCACCGGCTACATGAGCAGCACCGGCGTCGCGGCCGCCTTCGATCCTTACCCGGAAGGCATTCACGTGCATGGCAACCGATTCTAGGGAGGTGGCGATTCCCCCGATGGTCTCGAGTTGAAGGCGCTGAAACTGGCCATGGTCGGCCTCGGTGGTGCGCTGCCGCCCGTATTGTGGGATGGCTACCTGAACCGCTCACGGTTGGCAGGTGGCCAGTTGCCGGCGGAATTGCGGCTTTGTGTCCGTGATGCGGGGCCGGTACTGAACGCCGATGGCCCCAACCAGTACGGCAATCCGACGCTGGCCACGGCACCCTATGACTGCACGCTCGCCCCGCTGCCTGCGGTGGACCTGGGCAGGACATGAGTGATGCAACCGCCTGCCGACGCCATTCGCGAGCGGTCGAGTCGGGCTATCCGGCAGCTGGCGTTGTGTCTCGCGGCCTCGGCAGTGGTGCTGGCGGGCTGTGCACCTGCCCCGCCGGCAGTGGCCTTCCATGCGGCCGGTAATCCCGAGCGCCTGGCGGACTGGGGGGTGCTCGCCGTCCGGGCCGGCCGCCTGGTCCTCGCCCCCGGGGTGGAGACCTACGAGCGGAACACGCCGCTATTCAGCGACCATGCCCACAAGCTGCGCACGCTCTGGCTGCCACCGGGCAAGAGCGCCCGCTACACGGCGACGGGGCCTTTCGATTTTCCTGTCGGGACGATTGTCGCCAAGACGTTTTATTACCCGCGGCATGGGGACGGCTCTCCCGCCGAGGTGTCGTTCACGGCGACGGCGGTATCAGGTGCAGCCAAGGGTGATCTTGCGCTTGCCGCGGTGCGTCTCGTCGAAACGCGGCTGCTGGTGCGACGCGAGGAGGGGTGGGTCGCGCTGCCCTATGTATGGAACGAGGCGCAGGACGAGGCGGTACTCGCGCGGACTGGCGAGACCGTCCCGCTGATGGGGCTTGCCGTGCCGGGCGAACCCGCCCAGCCGTTCGACTACCAGGTGCCCGACGTGAATCAATGTGCCGGGTGCCACGCGACCGATGCGCGTCGACCCGCGCTGCACCCCATCGGGTTGGCGGCACGCCATCTCAATCGGGTCCATGACTACCCCGCCGGACCCGAGAACCAGTTGGGGCGCCTGGTCCGGCTGGGCTGGCTTACGGATGCTCCCCTGTTGACCGAGATCCCGCGGGCCGCCCGTTGGGATGACGTCAGCGCGCCGCTGGCGGACCGCGCGCGTGCCTATCTGGACATCAATTGCGCGCACTGTCATCAGCCCCACGGGCCTGCGGACACCTCCGGCTTGCGTCTCGACGCCGCCGCTCCATCAGGCGCGGCGATCGGGCTCTGCAAGCCACCGGTCGCGGCGGGTCAGGGGACGGGAGACCGGCGCTTCGGCATTGTCCCGGGACACCCCGAACAATCCATCCTGCTCTACCGGATGGAGTCGTCCGATCCGGGTGCCATGATGCCGGAGGTGGGACGCTCCCTGGTTCACGTCGCCGGCAACCGCCTCATCGCCGACTGGATTGCCTCATTGCCCGGGGACTGCCGCTGATTCGGCCGGAGATATCGGGGCGGGTGAGCCCATCGTGGTCGATGGTGTGACCGGGGTCGGCTCGGGCACGGGTGCGGGCGAACTCCTGACCAGCACGCGATAGCCCCAGGGAGCGACCGCGACCACGCTGTCGGGACGCAGCGAGACGGCCTGGCCGGTGTCGAAATCCAGATAGTTGCCCGCCTGCAACTCGCCGGCGAAGCGCACGCCCTGCGGCCGCGGCGAGAAGTTGAACACCGCGAACACCTTGTCGCGCTCGTTCTGGCGCACGAAGCTCAGTACCGTGGTGGGCCGATCATTGGGCACCGGGATCATCCTGGCGCCCCACTTGCCGTTCCACAGGGCCGTGTTCGCATGCTTGAGGGCAAACAGGCGACTGAACAACTCGCCATGCGGATGCTCGCGCCACTCGATGGGGTCCTTCTCGAAGAATTCCAGCCGCTTGGTGTTGCCGGCCTCCTGGCCGTTGTAGATCAGCGGCATGCCCGAGCCAACCACCGACAGCGCGATCGCATTGCGGACCGACGGCCCGAAGGCCTCGAACTCGGTGCCTTCCCATGCGTTCTTGTCATGATTGCTGGTGAAGGTCATGCGCATGGCCTCACGCGGCCAGGCATTGTCGTCCTGGGAGTAGTAGCCGACCAGCGCGCCGACCTGCCCTTGCGCCGCGACCTTCATCGCCTCGTACCAGCTCCAGGCATAAGTCATGTGGAAGGCTTCGGCATGCAGATCCGTCGCTTCCCATTCGGCGAGCAGGAACACCGGCTTCACCTTTTCCAGTTCGCGGCGGGCGGCGACCCAGAAGTCCAGCGGCACGAAACCAGCCACGTCGCACCGGAAGCCATCAATGCCGGTCTTTTCCACCCAGAGCTTCATCGAGTCGATCATGTACTCGCGCAACGCCGGCCGTGAGTAATCGAAGTCGATGATATCGGTCCAGTCGAACCAGGAAGTCGAGTGGTACTGGCCGCGGTGATCGCGCGAGTACCAGTCGGGATGTTGCCGGACCAGGGGATTGTCCCAGGCGGAGTGGTTCGCGACCCAGTCGAGAATCACGCGCATGCCGAGCCCGTGGGCCTGGTCGACCAGCGCCTTGACGTCCTCGAAGGAGCCGAACTCCGGGTTGACTGCCCGGTAGTCCTTGACGGAGTACGGACTGCCGAGGGTGCCTTTGCGATTCTGCTCGCCAATCGGGTTCAGCGGCATCAGCCAGAGGATGTCGACGCCCAGTTCCTTTAGGCGAGGCAATTGCGTGGCCGCTGCCTTGAGTGTCCCTTCCGGCGTGAACTGACGGACGTTGATCTGGTAGAGAGTGGCGTTGCGGGTCCACTCCGGGTGCTCGAGCTTGACGTAGGGCTGGGGCTCGTAAGGCGAGGCGATCGCCGGAACCGGAGCGGCCGACGGCTTTTTCTCGCAGCCCGCCAGGGCGGGCAGCAGCAGGGCGGCCAGGGCAAAAGTGCGCAGGATGGACTTCATCGGGAGGTGGCCTCGACACGGATGGACTGGGTCAGGGGCGGGGCGCCAGTCGGCACTCGAGTTCCTCGAGCGGCACGCCGCCCGTCTCGGGAACGACGACCGGCACCCACACCATGTGCGACGCCATCATGCCGCAGAAGAACAGGAACACGGTAGCCGGCACCCTCTGGGTTCGCGGATGTCCGGAGGACGGGACGGCTAGTCGGTGTCGGATTTCCCGGGATTTTCCGCTGCGTCCATCCCCTCCAGTTCCGCGAGAATCTCCGCCGTGTGCCAGCCGAGCGGTGGCGGTGCGGTGCCGGCGCCGACCTCGGCTCCCGACATGCGCAGCGGGCAACGGACCCCCGGTGCCGAGCCCAATGTTGGATGCGGCAAATCGATGCGCAGGCCGCGATGGACCACCTGTGGATCGGCGAAGGCCTGTTGGAGCGTGTTGATCGGACCCGCGGGAATGCCCCGTGCCTCGAGTCGCTCGAGCCAGAAGGCCGTGGGGCGCTCCAGCAGTCGCGCCTGCAGGGCCTGCACCAGTTCCTGGCGGTGTGCCACCCGTCCCTCGTTGCGTGCATGGCGCGGGTCGTCAGCCACCTCCGGCAACTCCAGCGCCGCGCACAGTCGCGCGAATTGCGCATCGTTGCCGACCGCAATCGTCATCGCACCGTCCGCGGTACGGAAGGACTGGTAAGGGACGATGTTCGGGTGCGCGTTGCCTGGTCGCGATGGGTTGCGGCCGGACATCAGGTAGTTGAGGGACTGGTTCGCCATGACCGCCAGTTGCACGTCCAGCATCGCGACATCGATATGTTGACCTTGCCCCGTGACCTGGCGATGCAACAGGGCTGCCTGGATCGCGTTGGCGGCGTACAGCCCGGTGAACAAGTCGGTGACGGCCACCCCGACTTTCATCGGCTCGCCCTCCGGTTCCCCCGTGACGCTCATCAGGCCGCCCATGCCCTGGATCACGAAGTCGTAGCCGGCCCGGCCCGCATAGGGGCCGTCCTGCCCGAAACCGGTGATGGAGCAGTAGACGAGGCGCGGATGGCGTTCACGCAGGCTGGCGTAGTCGAGTCCGTACTTGGCCAGGCCGCCGGTCTTGAAGTTCTCCAC
>JBJTPC010000378.1:0-7506 GCA_046074905.1 Gammaproteobacteria bacterium | reverse complement strand
CCGTCGGCGGGCATACCTAGGAGGGCGGCGATGAGGTTGACGATGTCGACTATGTTGGCGAGGGTTTGCCGTCCACTTTGCAGGAGGTGATTGGGAACCAGAAGAAGTGGAAGCCCCTCACTGAGAGTGAATATTCCATAGTACCTCAGTATTGTTACGTCGGTCGATCTCTGGGAAGAGATGGTTCTCATATTGTGCATTTAGAATCCCACGGTCACTTGCGCCGCGGGTGACAGCAACTTTGCGGAGGCCGGACTGAAGCTCAAGATTCCCGTTGCCGCGCGCTGCCTCAGAACTGGCCACGCGCATTGGATGCGCGAGCACCTGCCGGCGGATGGCAGCGTGCAGGTGAACAACCTCACCGCTCGCTACGGTACCTTGATCGTGGTGGGTCCGAAGTCGCGCGAGCTGCTCGCGAAGCTGACGGATGCCGATCTGTCGAATGCCGCGTTCCCGTGGCTGTCCGTGCGTACCATCAACATCGGCTACACCAAGGCGATCGCGATGCGCGTGAACTACGTGGGCGAGCTCGGCTGGGAGCTGCATGTGCCCGTCGAGCACGTGTTGTCGGTGTACGACCTCATCTGGCAGGCCGGCGAGCCGCTCGGCATCGCGGACTTCGGTCTCTACGCCATGGACAGCCTGCGCCTCGAGAAGGGCTATCGCGGCTGGAAGGGCGACATGACCACCGAATACACGCCCTACATGGCCTCGCTCGACCGCTTCGTGAAGCTGGAGAAGCCGGGCGGCTTCATCGGCCAGGAGGCGCTGAAGCGCGAATTCGCCGCCGGGCCGAAGGAGCGCTTCGTGCCGCTGATCGTGGATGCCGGCGACGCGGATGCGCCTGCGGTGTCGATGGTGCTGAAGGACAACGAGGTGGTGGGACTGGTCACGTCGGGTGGCTTCGGCTATCGCATCGGCAAGAGCATCGCGCTGGCCTACGTGCGTACCGATCTTTCCGCCGAGGGCACGGAGCTCGAGGTGGAGATCCTCGGCGAGCGCCGGCGGGCGGTGGTGAGCCGCGAGCCCATCTACGATCCGGACAATGCGCGGCTGCGGGCCTGATCGGCAGCGGTGCGACCGGAGCCGCTACCGTCCTTCGCGCGCGTGGAAGATGCGAAGGATGGCGCAGTCTTTTGGCGTAAGTTCGTAACGCATTTCGTACGAGCCGGCGAGCAGCCGGCGCACCTCGCGTGGCTCGAAGCCGGGAACGCGTTCGCCGATTCTGGGGTGCGCAGCGAGTTGACCCGCGCGTACCCGGGCTAGTGCCACGGCACGCTGCGCTGCTGCCGGGCTCAATTCCGCCAGGAATCGGCCGAGTCGGTTCAGGTCGCGACGCGCTTCTGGCGTCCAGACCACGCGCCTCATGGTTCAGCCTTTCTCCATTTCGGTCGCGCGGCGAGCGAACTCCGCTTCCAGTGCTTCCAATTCCTTGGCCACCGCTTCGTGGGGAATGACGTCTCCCGCATCCACCGAAGCCAGCGCGATGCGCGTCAGCTGGTCTTTCTCCGCTTCTCCCGCCAGGTAGACGCCCAGCGCTTCCTTGATGACCCACCCGCGCGGGCGATCGATGCGGTAGGCGAAAGCGTCGAGTTCTTCCGCCAAATCGACGGGCAGGTGCGCGGTGACCACGCGCGTGACATCGCGTGTACGGCTGGAGCCCTCATCGACCGTGCCCTTGTTGCGGCTCCGTTTTTTTGACATCACCAGACTCCAAATCACGTGTAATCAATGTTAATCACGATGATTTTTCCTGTCAACGCGGTTGAGACTCGAGCGGCGCACCCGTAGCCTCGAACCACTGAAGTTCCGGAATCCACCCCATGTCACGAGTTCTGGACGGCCGCGTCGCCGTCATCACCGGCGCCAGCCGTGGCATCGGCGCTGCCATTGCCCGCCGCTTCGCCGCCGAAGGGGCGAAAGTGGTGATTACGGCCCGCACGCTCGCCCCGGGGTCTGCCCTGCCCGGGTCGCTGGAGGAGGTCGCCGCCGCCCTCCGCGATGCCGGCGGCGAGTGCCAGTGCGTGGCCGCCGACCTTGCCGACCCCGACAGCCGTGCGCGGATCCTGCCTGCCGCCATCGAGCGGTATGGTGGGGTCGACATCCTGGTGAACAATGCCGCCTGGGCGCGCTTCCAGCCCTCGCATCAAATGGCCATGCGCCATGCCCGACTGGCGTTCGAGGTGAACGTGTTCGCGCCGCTGCAATTGGCGCAGCAGGCGGTACCCTCGATGATGGCGCGGGGTGGTGGCTGGATCCTCAACCTCTCGAGCGGCACGGCGCTGTCGCCGGATCCGGCACCCTACGCGCACGACAGCCGCTACTTCCAGTTCCACCAGTCGGCATCACCGTCCGTCTACGGTTCCACCAAGGCGGCGCTGCAACGCCTGACCGCCGGCATGGCGGCGGAACTCGCCGGCCATCGCATCGCGGTGAACACTCTGGCCCCGGTGGAAGCCGTGGCCAGCGAGGGCGCCCTGCACTCCGGCACGCTGGATGCCACCACGCATTACGAGCCCGTGGAAGCGATGGCGGAGGCGGCGCTGCAGCTGTGCTCGGCCGATCCGGCAGCACTGTCCGGTCGTTTTGCGGTGAGCTTGCCGCTGCTGCGCGAGCTGGGCGTGCCGGTGCGTTCGCTAGACGGCACGCACCTCATTCCGTGACGGGCCGCCCCAGGGTCGCATCGCCCATGATGGTCGTGCGGTGAATCAGGCGATGAACGCCCGGTCGAGTGCCCGTGGCGCAATGCATCGCGCGCCAGTTGTCCCACAGCACCATGTCGCCCGGCTCCCAACGATGGAAGTAGTGGAACTCCGGACGACGCGTATGCGCAACCAGCCGCTCCAGCAACTCGATGGCCTCGTCGTTGGAAAGTCCCGCACGATGCGGTGCCAGCACCCGCTCCAGGAACTGCTCGACGAGACCCAGCACCTTGCGTCCCGTGACGGGGTGAACGTGCACGGCGGGATAGGCCACTTCCGGGAAATTCGGGAAGCGGATGTCGGCCGGCTTGCGCGGGCTTTGCGGCCCGGGTGAATAGCCCTCCAGCGGCACGTAGCGCATGTGCCGGCGCTGCATGGTGAAGGTGTACGTCACCTCCAGTTTCGCGAGCAGCGCCTGGGTTTCCGCATCGAGTGCGTCCCAGGCCTTCGCCAGATCACCGAAACCCGTCATGCCGTCCTCGGTGGCGCAGACGACAGCGCGCAACAGCGCACCGCGGTTCGGGCGGCCCGTGTAATGCAGGTCGAGGTGCCAGTCCAGCCGGCCGACAATCGGCTCGCCGTGGTAGTAGGCGAGGTTGTAGCTTTCCTTGTCGGGGTGATTCTCGAGCGTGAACAGCTCGGCGTGCTCGGCATCCAGCGTGGCCTTGAGCGGATGCACTTCCAGCGGACCGAACAGCCGGCTGAAGGCGATCTGCCGCTCGGGAGAGATCTCCTGACCGCGGAACACGAGGATCCCGTGCTCGTTCCACAGTTCGACGAGTTCGCGGCGGGTGGTCTCGTCGAGATCACCGGCGAGGTCGAATCCACCCACTTGCATGCCCACGTTGGGCAAGGGTGTCAGGGTCAGTGCCATCTTCTGTCTCCCGTCAAAGTGCCGCCGTTCATTCGAGGACGCCCGGATCACGGCGCAGCTCGCGTCGTGCCATGGCTTCCCACAGGAACGGGAACCCGTTGCCATCCGTCATGCGGCCGAGCCGTTCGATGTCCGCCGCAGGCAGCGGCCGGCCGCCGCCCAGCTGTTCCACGCGCCAGGCCAGTCGGCAGCGCCACTCCAGCGTGATCGCGCGCAGGTGCGCCTGGCGCAGGTCGCGTGCGACGACAAACACGCCGTGATTCGCCAGCAGGGCCCACTTCGCGCTGCCGAGGGCCGCCACCGCCGCCTGACCCGCGGCTGGATCATTGACCGTCCCGCCATATTCGTCGTGCAGTACCGGATCGGAATCCACGAGCGCGGAGGTCTGGTCATAGACCGGGGGAATACGTCCACACGCCGCCCACACGGACCCCCAGGCGGGATGGTTGTGGATGACCACCTGGACGTCCTCGCGCGACGCATGGAGGTCACGATGGAGATTGATGGCGGGCGTCACGTTCCACTCACCCTC
Source organism: Gammaproteobacteria bacterium (assembly GCA_046074905.1). Lineage (GTDB taxonomy): Bacteria > Pseudomonadota > Gammaproteobacteria > Steroidobacterales > Steroidobacteraceae > CAIOHZ01. The sequence continues at coordinate 3,398 of JBJTPC010000378.1, read as the reverse complement.
GATGACGCGTCCTGACGGGTCGAGCCGCAGGATGTCGGAGGCGCAGACCTCGTCCCAGGCCAGCTCCCAGGGATTCACCAGGAGGGTCCCGTCCGGTTGACGAAAAGTGATGTGGCCGGCGATGTGGTCGTCGTACCCCTCCTGGAAGAGGACGCGGCAGAGCAGCGCCAGCGCCTGGCGAGGGGTCAATTCCGGCAACAGGGGTGCCCGGCCGGGGTTCGGTACGTAGGGGGCCAATACGTCCCAGTTCAGGCTGTGATCGTCGCGGCGGGCGGACATGGGCAGACTCCGGCTCGAATGGCAGGTAACGTAACCCAATCGGCTCCCGTGGAGGTGAACACTTGAAGTCCCTGAAACTGCTGCTCGGCGCGCTGGCGTTCTATGGTCGGTTCCTGCCGAGCTTCACCGCCCCCGGCTTCCGGGTGCGCCAGTGGTTCTGGCCACCCTTCCATCCGGATTTCCGTGGACAGCGCTGGATCATCACCGGCGCCTCGACCGGTATCGGCCGAACCTTGGCACTTGCTGCCGCACAGGCAGGTGCCAGCGTGCTGGCGGTTGCCCGCCCGAGCGCTGCCCTCGACGGGTTGGTGGCCGAGGCGAAGGCAGCCGGCGGTGCCCTGGAGGCGGCCCCCTGCGACCTCTCCAGCCTGGCGGCCGTGGATCGCTGGTTGCAGGAACGGCGCGAGGCCGCACTGCCCTTCGACGTGCTGGTGAACAATGCGGGGGTGATGCTGGATTCCCATCACCTGACCGCGGAGGGACACGAAGTCTCTTTCGTCACCAACCTGCTGAGCCATTACCGTCTCACCGAGGGACTTGTGGCTGCGGGTCTGCTGCCGGTCACCGCCGTGGTACTGAACATGACCTCCGGGGGTGCTTACCATGTGCCGCTGTCGCTCGCGATGCTGAACGTGACCGATCCCGCCCACTACAACGGCACCTATGCCTACGCGTTCCACAAGCGGGCCCAAGTGGTATTGAGCGAGTACTGGCGCCAACGGTGGGCACCCGGTGGTCGGCGCAGCTATGTGCTGCATCCGGGCTGGGTCGACACGCCCGGGGTGAGACGCTCGCTACCCCGCTTTCGTGCCGCGCTGCATGCGGTGCTGCGCGACGAGGCCGCCGGTGCCGACACGGCCCTGTGGCTGGCTGCGACCCGCCCGGCGCAGCCGGCCGGCGAGCATCTCTGGTTCGACCGGAAGCCGCGCACAGCCCACCTTTCCGCACGCACGCGGGGAGGCCCGGAGCTCGGCGCTGCGCTGGTACAGAGGCTGGTTGCCGCCCTGAGTTGAGTGCAAACCACTGGGCAAAGGGATACTGTCGCCAAGCAAAACCCAAGCCACCCCGAGTCCTTCCAGACAGGTCTGGGACTGAATACCCTACCCAGTCGCCACCTTGTACGGTGGCTGTACGGCCCGGGTCAGGGGGTTGCCCGATGTACGCCACGCGCAGCCAAGACTTGGTGGACCTGCAGCCGTTGCCAGAGGCGATGGCTCCCCCGTCCGACATCGCTGGAACGCGCGCCCGGAATCGTCATCTGGCAAGGCTGCCGGCTTGAGCGCACCGATTCCCGCCTCCCGGCCCAAGCCTTGGCTTTCGGTCGCGCCCGAGCTGACGCTGGTGCTCTGGGCGGATGAGACGACCGAGATTCCCTATCCGGCAGACCCGATGGTCTTCTCCTACCAGCTCGACAAGCGGGGTCGTCGACCTCGCCTGCAGATTCATGACGGCCGTATCCCGGAAGGCCTCGATACCGCACATGGCGACCAACTGCTGCTGGTAGTCTCGCGTGCCGCCTATCGCCGCGTCGGCGGTGAGCGCAACCCCGCGAACGACGGTGACATCCTGCACCTGCCCTCTGCCCTGCAGTTGATCGTGGTGGCGCTGCTGGAAAATCGCACGCTGGGGGAGGCCGGACGTCTTTACCGTGTCGCCAAGACGCTCGAGCTGATGACGGAAACGATCCGCCTCGATGGCAACGGCGAGTTGTTGCTGATGGCACGGCAGGGGACACTGTCCCATGCCGATACCGAGCGCGTCATGCAGGCGCGACGTCTCATCGACGAGCGTTGGCACGAGCAACTGACTCTTTCGATGATTGCGCGCACCTGTGGCGTGAACCGCGCCAAGCTGACCACCGCGTTCCGTGAGCTGTTCGAGTGCACCATCCGCGAGGCGCTGCTGATGAAGCGCCTCGACGAGGCACGCAACATGCTGGCGACGACCGATTTGCCGGTTGCCACCATCGGCTTGCGCAACGGCTACCTCAACCTGGCCGCCTTCAGCCGTGCCTTCCATCGTCGGTTCGGGGTGGCGCCGCGACAGTTCCGCAAGCGTGCGAGAAACTGATTTGCGCAACGACGGACGCCGGCGAAGCGGCCTGTCGACGCCGCCATTGCCATTCGTGACGCCGCCGCCTGCAAGCTCGGGCAATACCCCAGCCTGGCCGTCGTTCCGCTTCACGCGGCAGCGAGTTCCCGCGTCACTTCCGCCAGCAGGCCCGCCACGTAACCGCGGAACGAGCGCCCGAACTCCAGCCGGAAACTCTCCGCACCGGTGCGCCAGAGCACGATTTCGGCCTTGACGAACACGGTGCGTGTCACCGTGTCGACGGGGAACGCGGCCGGCGCAAGGTCCAGCGGACAGCCCGCATTGAGCAGCCACGCGGCATGGGTGCCCGAGAGTTCCAGGGCTGCCTGCCGATGACTGATATCGACCAGCGAGTGATCGATGCCGAGGAGTGCGGCTTGCAGCGCCGCCACGAGCTCCTCGCCGTCCGCGGGAGCGGTGAGCAGCCAGATCTCGTCGGGACCCAGCCACAGCGCCACGCGGGGCAAACCGGGCACCCGCGTGACACCGCCAGCCTTCACGGGCAGCGTCGCACCGAAGGCCTGCCCGGCAGCGGCCATTGCCGCGGCATCGCCACGCAACACCCAGCGACGGCACTCCGGCGCATCGGCCAATGACGCCTGTGCGGCGTCTTTCGCGAACCACTCAGACATGGAGCTTCGCTCCCTCGGGATCGTGGAACACCGGCGAGACTACTTGCGCGGCGATTGCGCCTTCCGGCATCGGGATATAGACCGTCTGGCCGAGTTTCGCGCGGCCGTCGGCCACGAGGCCCAGCGCAATGGACCGGCCGAGGACGGCGCTGTGGTAGCTGGAGGTGACATGACCGATCAGCTTCATCGGTACCGCCTGCTCCGGCACCGCGGCGACCTGGGCACCCTCGTCGAGCACCACCTTCGGGTCCGCCGTCAGCAAGCCGACCAGCTGCTTGCGGCCGGGTGCGGACAGGGCCGGGCGCGCCAGCGAACGCTTGCCCACGAAATCAGGCTTCGATTTCGCGATGGCCCAACCCAGACCCGCATCGTCCGGCGTGACCGTGCCGTCCGTCT
>JBJTPC010000377.1:0-3811 GCA_046074905.1 Gammaproteobacteria bacterium | reverse complement strand
TGCAACGCCACCCGCCCATCCGCATTCCCGGTTCGGCCATCTTCCTCACCAGCCAGACCGAGGGTATCCCGCGGACTCTTTCCCGCAACCTCAAGTTCAACGGCGTGTTGCACGAACAGACCATCATCGTGTCGGTGACCGTCGACCGCATCCCGAAGGTACCGCTGGGGGGCATGGTGAAGGTCCGCCCGATTGCCCCCGGCCTGTGGCGGGTGCAGATCAAGATGGGCTTCAGCGAGACCAGCAAGCGCACCGTGCCGGAATTGCTGCGGGAGGCGGAGCGGCAGGGGCTTGCCGTGGCCACCGACCGGGCCACCTACTTCCTCGGTCGCGAGCAAGTGGTCGCCGACAATCCCCGTGGCATGTGGAAGTGGCGCAAGCGCCTGTTCCTGTTCATGGCCCGCAATGCCGAGTTCGCCGGTGAGTCTTTCGGTCTACCCCAGGACCGCATCATCGAGATGGGGGGGCACATCACCATCTAGCGGTCGTCCCGGCGCCGGCGCATCATCGTGCCAGGCGATGGGCGCCGCATGCATTCCCGGGAGGCTGCAGGCATGGAGGAAGCGATGTTCCCGCCAGGCGCGGTCCTGGTGGTCGGTGGCAGTGGCGGCGTCGGCAGCGCCGTGGCGCTCGAGTTCGCGCGGGCCGGCAGCGATGTGGCTCTCACCTATCTCACGCGTGACGCGCGGGCGGAAGAGGTGGCCGCCGAGGTGCGCAACCTCGGCCGGCAGGCCACCGTCCATCGCCTCGCCATCGGTGATGCTGCCGCCGTGGAGCGGGTGGTGGCGGAAGCGGTGGCGGCGCATGGGCGACTGCACACCGTGGTGGCGGGTGCCGGTACGCTGGCGACGCAGGTCCTGCTCGCCGACATGACTCTCGAGCAGTGGACCACCATCATGCGCGAGGATCTCGACGGCTTCTTTCACCTGATGCGTGCCTGCCTGCCGCGATTCCGGGCTTGGGGGGGTGGATCCTTCGTGCACCTCGGGTCGGCGGGGCACCTGTCCTGGCCGGAGCGCGATGGCATGTCGGTGGCGCCGAAGGCCGCCATCGAGGCGCTTGTCACCGGCATCGCCCGCGAGGAGGGAAGACACGGGATCCGCGCCAATTCGGTCCTGCTCGGCGTGATCGAGGCCGGCATGTTCCTCGAGCTCACCCGGCAGGGTGTCTTCGGTGAAGAGTGGGTACGCGAGGTACAGAAGGCGCTGGCCATCAAGCGCTGGGGGCAGGCCGCGGAAATCGGCCATGCCGCGGTATTCCTGGCCTCGAACCGCGCCGCCTACGTGACCGGGCAGCGCATCGCGGTCGCGGGCGGCTACGGGTTGTAGCCGCCCGGACCTGCCCGGTGGGGGCTGGCCTCAGCCGGCCCGCACCTTGCTGTGGCGATAGCCGTAGACGAAGTAGATCACCAGGCCGAGAACCGTCCAGCCGGTCATCAGGTGCCAGTGCTCCGTGAACGGCTTCCAGAAGAGGTAGAGGCAGGCGGCAGCACCGAGCGTGCCGACCACCGGTGCACCGGCCACCCGGAACGGACGGGGGAGGTCGGGGCGCGTCTTGCGCAGTACCATCACGCCGATGCTGACCGTGGCGAAGGCCAGCAACGTGCCCATCGACACCAGCTCACCCAGCAGCCCGATCGGCAGGAAGCCGGCGAGCAGGGCCGCGAAGATGCCGACGATGATGGTGCCGACGTAGGGCGTCTTGTAAACGGGGTGAACCGTGGCGAAGAAGCGCGGCAGCAGTCCGTCCTGAGACATCGACAGGAAGATGCGCGGCTGGCCCATCAGCATCACCAGGATGACCGAACTCAGGCCGGCGATGGCGCCCACTTCGATGAGCAGCTTCAGCCAGCTCAGGGCCGGGTAGGCCTCGAGGGCGGTGGCCACCGGCTTCGGCGTGGACAGCATGTGATAGGGCAGCAGGCCGGTCAGCACCAGCGCCACGACGATGTAGATGAGCGTGCAGACGAACAGCGAGCCGAGGATGCCGATCGGCATGTCGCGCTGCGGGTTCTTTGCCTCGCCGGCCGCGGTCGAGACCGCGTCGAAGCCGATGTAGGCGAAGAACACCACCGAGGCGCCGCGGATGATGCCGTCGATGCCGTAGCGGCCGGGTCCTTCGTTTTCGGGGATGAACGGCTGCCAGTTGTCCGGATTCACGAAGCTGGCGGCGAAGGCCACGAACAGCACGATGACCGTCACCTTGATGGCGACGATGATGCTGTTGACGAATGCCGACTGGGTGATGCCGACGTAGCACAGGCCGCTGATTGCCGCGATGATGGCCACGGCCGGGAGGTTGACGACGCTGCCCGTGGCCATGAACACGCCGTTCTTGACGTCGTAGGGCGCCGAGGCGAAGGCTTCGGGAATGGCCATCCCGAAGTGGCCGAGGAAACCATTCAGGTAGCCGGACCAGCCGACCGCCACGGTGGAGGCAGCGAACATGTACTCCAGCACCAGGTTCCAGCCGATGAACCACGCCACCAGTTCACCCAGCGTGGCGTAGGCATAGGAGTAGGCGCTGCCGGAGACGGGCAACATGGCCGCGAACTCCGCGTAGCACAGGCCGGCGAAAGCGCAGGCGATGCCCGCGACGATGAAGCTGAGGACCACGGCCGGACCGGCGTGCTCGGCAGCCGCGTGCCCCGAGAGCACGAAGATGCCGGCACCGATGACCGCACCGATGCCCAGCAGGATCAGCTGGGTGGCTGTCAGCGTGCGCTTGAGACCCGTGTCCGTGGCAGTGGCGCCCACGGGTTTGGTGATGAACAGGCTCATTCTGTCGAGACTCCCCGGTTCGAGTGGTGACCCGATGGTCACAGGCTGCGCGTCCCTCACGCGCGTACACCGGACTGTAACAGGGTACGCGGGCGAGTAGCAGGGGGAGTGGGGGTGGCCGGTGCGCTGGGTCGACCGGCCCATCACCGTGCGTCAGTCGACCAGATCGTCGGGCAGGTGCGGACGCAGCACCTCGAGCAAGGCCTGGTAGGTCCGCGGGGAACCGGCCACCAGGTGACCGCGGTCGTCATAGGCCTTGCCGGTCAGCGTGCCGACGTTGCCGCCCGCTTCCTGGATCAGCAGGACGCCGGCAGCGGTGTCCCACGGAGACAATCCGAGCTCGAAGAATCCGTCGAACCGGCCTGCGGCCACGTAGGCGAGGTCGAGGGCCGCGGCGCCGGGGCGGCGCACGCCCGCAGCGTGGTCCATGACGCTGCCGAGCATCTTCAGGTAGGCGTCCTTCCAGCGCAGGTTGGCGCGGAACGGGATGCCGGTACCGATCAGTGCCGATTCCAGGGTACGCGTCTGGCTGACCCGCAGCCGTCGACCGTCGAGCATCGCGCCACCGCCGCGACTGGCGGTGTAGAGCTCCTGGCGGTTCGGGTCGTACACGACGCCATGCTCGATCCGGCCACGGACCTTCACGCCGATCGACACGCAGAATTGCGGGAAGCCGTGGAGGAAATTGGTCGTGCCGTCGAGCGGGTCGATGATCCACTCGACCTCATCCTCCGCCTCGTAACGGTTGCGTGGCGGGGCGCCGGCCAGGGCACCGCCTTCCTCGCCGAGGATGGCGTGGTGCGGGTAAGCCTTGCGGATGGTCTCGATGATGTCGCGTTCGGCGGCCCGGTCGACGTCGCTGACGAAGTCGTTCCGCCCCTTGCTGACCACTTCCACCTTCTCGAGCCTTCCCAGGTTGCGGGCGGCGTAGTCCCCGGCACGGCGGGCCGCGCGCACGGCGATGTTCAGCAGGGCATGCATGGGCAGGTCCTCGGGGTCGGGCCGGATGGGTGACCGGGTGGAAGGCGTGG
>JBJTPC010000376.1:0-3613 GCA_046074905.1 Gammaproteobacteria bacterium | reverse complement strand
CCGATCGGGCGAGTGACGGAGTGTTTTTCAGGCTCATGCCTTGAGCCACTGCCAACCCATACTGTCGCCATGAGTCGCCATTCCGACGAACCTTGCGAACCCGCCGCTGGCGTCGATGCCGGAGTGGCCGAGCCGAACGCGGATGACCCGGTTGAAGGTCAGCCGTCGACGCCGCCTTTGCCCTCGCTGCGCGAGTTCGACCTCACCTCGGACGGCGGGCGCATGGCTTTCCTCTGGACTCTCTGGGAGTCCTATCAGGAAGCCGGCATCCTCATGGCCGTCCACCATGTCTGGGACTCCCTGGCCATGCCACGCCCGCGCCGTGCGCGTGCCATGGCGGCGGCGCTCGACCTGCCCGGCGAGGGAAAGCCGGCCTTGCGGCGAGTGCTCGCCCGGTTCCTCGAGGAGGCGAACCACGAGATCGCCATGGACGAGCTCCCCCCGCGCGAGGACTATCCCGATTTCGAGTCCTGGAACATCGCGGCCGTGGCGGTTTTCGACCGCTTCCATGCCGAGTGGGAAGTGATCGCGCGGCGTTACGAGGCGCTGCTGGACGGTCGGCCCCTGCCACGGCGGGGGACCGGATTGCCGGCGCCGGGGTCTTGCTCCTCCGCAGCCCTGGCGGACCGTGCCCGCGGCGCCCAAGTATTGCCCTGGCCCCGCAGGGGATGATGGTGTCGCGGCTTCAGGTCGACCGTGTGAAGGCACTGCCGCTGCAGGCCATCCCTCAAGGGCTCGACCGCCGTCCGAACAGGGGCCAGAGCAGTTGCTGTCCCAGGCTTGCCGGCGCCAGGTTCTCCACGCCGTAACGCTCGGGATAGCGCCGCGTGATTTTCGCGGTGCCGAAGAGCACGTCCCAGAAGAACAGCAGGTTGCCGTAGTTGCCCTTGTAATGCGTTGCCGCATCCGCGGCATGCATGCCGTGGTGGGCGTGGTGCGTGGCCGGCGTCGAGATCAGGCGCTCCAGCACCCACACGACCGGCGCCAGCGCCGGGATACGGTAGAGGGGACGATCCCACGGCACATCCGAGTGGGCCGCAATGATCACCGTGAGCTTGACGACGAGATAGCCGCCATAGACCCAGCCCAGTCCCAGGTAGACCAGGACGGCGGAAAACCAGAGACCGGGCATCAGCACGTAGTAAAGCAGGTTGTTGCGGTACACGAGGCGGATGCTCATGTACGTGGCGTTGTGATGGGCCCGATGGAGGTCGTACAGCCAGGGGACCGTATGCGACAGGCGGTGCAGCCAGTACTGCGTCATGTCGTCGAAGACGAGGAACAAGCCGACGCCAGCCCACCAGGGGAGATTCCCGAGAGCGCCCTGCCATTCCGGGGCTGCCGACTGGAGGAAGGCGCCGACACCGAAGAGGATGGTGGGTTGCGTCAGCAGCATCAGGCTCAGCGTGCTGACCAACTCCACGACGCCGTCATCACGCGTCTGTCCCGGCTTCCGGAAGAGGTCCGAGCGGAAGAATTCGACGAGGCCGAACCCGAGGTAGATGCAGAGGATGGCGGCGGTCGACGGCTCCATTCGCCCATGGTGCCGTCTGGGCGCGCGGCTGGCAATCGGTCCTGCCGGGGCGAGTTTCCCACTCAGGCCTGGTAGGCCTCGAGCGCCGTCCGCAGGCGCCCGACGATTCTTGCCCGCAAGGCGGCGTCTCCCAGCACCTGGAGACGTTCGCCCTGCTGCAGGATCCAGTTCTCGAAAAACTCGCTCCAGATCACTTCGGCCGAGACATGGCGCCATGGGCCATTGCTGCCGCTGGAGGCGGGCGGCATGGATTGCCCGGTCGGGTCCTCCGGCGAGAGCAGCATCGTGGCGTTGATCGGGGTTTCGGCGAGGCGTCTCCAGACTTCCGGATGGGCCCAGGCCCTGAATTCGACCCGCGGCCTGCCATTGGCGAACTGTGCGCCGCCCTGGTCGAGAAAAGTCTGGAGATCGAAAGGCCGCGCGTCGATGCGGTCCTCGGTGAGTTCGATGCGCGTGAAGCGATCGAGGCGCCAGGAGATGGGTTCCCGGTCATTCTTCCCTGCGCGCGTGCAGGCCACGTAAAGCAGCGTGCCGCTCTGCCACAGGGCGCGTGGCTCCAGCAGGTGTTCGCGTTCCTCCGTCGCATGCAGTGTCTTGTGGGTGGCCTTGATGACCCGCTCCTCGAGCAGTGCCACCTGCAGTTTGCGGAGAATTTCGCGGTTCTCCAGCTTGGGTGCCTGCAGGGCAAAGCCCTCGGGCACGATTCGTACCTTGTCGGCCCACCGGGCGCGCGGGTCGACCTTGCGCTCCACTTCGAGCTTGCGCCGTGCCTGCTCGCGACGCGACTGCAGGGCGCCACTCACTTCCGGCGGCAGCAGGCGTTCCGCCATGCCTTCGATCAGGTGAAAGGCGAGGGCATCTTCCGTATTGACCAGTTTCAGCGTGTTGGGGCTCTTGCCCGGGGCGGCGGCCCAGCGGTAGCCGGAACGTCCGCCCTGGAGGAGATCGGTGTCATCCCCGGGTCGGGCATTCAGGCGGACTGCCAGTTTCGCTTCCTCGAGGAACTCGAGATCGCGCTGGGTGGTCTTCTCGTCGACGCCCCAGCCGTGGAGTTCGCAACCGCGCTGGTGCAGGACCCGCTTCGGCACCGCCGACTGGCGGTGCGGGAGAAGCTCGAGCAATTGCCAGATGCGTTTCAGGCTCTTGCCGATATCCGCTTTGGGCATGCGTCCGTTCCTTGGGGCCGGCTTGCCTGACTATAACCCGTTGGTTCCCGTGAGCCGATGGCCCGTCACCTGCAGACGCGTCAGCCGACTACCGATGGCCAGCACGCCGACCACGTCCTGGAGTGGGCCCACCTCGAGCCGGGTATGGAGATCCCGGGCCGTGTCGCCGCAGGGCTGATCGATGCCCCAGCAGACGGAAACGATGCAGACCAGTTCCACGCCCGGGCAACGGACCAGATGGCTGCGCAGCGATGTCATGACGGCCTTGGGCCCGAGGCGCGTGTGGTTGGATTCCTTGGCCACGACCGCGACCACGATGGGTGCACAGGGCAGGGGCTCGGCATTGAGGCGTGACGAGGGCAATACGGTGATCGGCAGCCCCCACCGGTCGGCGTCGCGGGCGATACGCTCCATACCGCCCTCGAGATCGCCATCAGCCATGCCTTCCTGGAGTTCCATCAGGAATCGGTCGAGGGCATGGACGAGCTCCGGCCGGGCGCGAAGCGGAGCGGTGGTGGGCTGGATGAGGATGGACATGCGGACCTCCCTGAGAGATCCCCATTAGGCCGGAAGGGATGGACAAAATACGTCCTTGGAAAAGCGGGAAAGCCCGCCGGATTGACCCGCGACAGCCGACGATTGTGTATGGTGCAAGTACCAAGAGAGACGTTGCCTCCTGCGAGCCCCCCCTGACAGCCGACCCCGAGGCCAGACACCGCGCATGACCCGCGATTTTTCCGGTCCCCTCACCGAGATGAGCGCCGAGGTGATGGCGCTGCTGGCGGCGCATCTGCCCCGCGACCTGCGTTGGCCGATGCTTCTGCTGATGCTCGTGCTGGCGAGCGCGATCTGGTGGCTGCGGGACGGCCATGGTGCACGGGGGGCAGATGGCCGGGTGCGGCGGGCCGGTTTG
>JBJTPC010000375.1:0-3064 GCA_046074905.1 Gammaproteobacteria bacterium | reverse complement strand
CCACGAGTGGGCGTACGACAACGCCATCTCCGAGGAAGACCGTCAGCAGATGCCCACGCAGGCGCTGGAACTGGCGCTGAAGGACATCAAGCTCGAGCTCGAGCTCGGGTTCGACGTGAAGAAGGCCTGCGAGGAAGCAGCGCGCTGTCTCAACTGCGACATGGCCACGGTGTTCACGCCGAAGACCTGCATCGAGTGCGACAGTTGCGTTGATATCTGCCCGACGGACTGCATCACCTTCACCGAGGGCGGCGAGGAGGCCGACTTGCGTTCACGCCTGAAGGCCCCGGCACCGAACCTTGAACAACCACTCTATGTGGCGGATGGCCTGAAGACCGGTCGGGTGATGGTGAAGGACGAGAATCTGTGCCTGCACTGCGGATTGTGCTCGGAACGCTGCCCGACCAATGCCTGGGACATGCTGAAGGTCGATTGGCAGGTCGCGCATGCCGGGGCCGAAACAGCCGCCGTCGCCTGAGGGAACATCATCATGACCGCCACCCATGCGATTGCCGCCGTCAACGATTTCGTCGTCAAGTTCGCGAACGTCAACGGTTCGGGCTCTGCCTCCGCCAACGAGATGTTCGCACGCTCCATCATGCGGATGGGTGTTCCCATCTCGCCACGCAACATCTTTCCCTCGAATATTCAGGGCATGCCCACCTGGTACGAGCTGCGCGTCTCGAAGGACGGATGGCTGGGACGGCGCGGTGGCTGCGACCTGATGGTGGCGCTCAACCCCCAGACCTGGGACCGGGATGTCGCGGAACTGGTCCCCGGTGGCTACCTGGTATACGACTCGACGCGTGAGCTGCCTCGCTCGAAGTTCCGCGACGATATCCATGTCATCGGCATCCCGCTCACGGCCATCTGTGCCCAGGAGTTTGCCGACCCGAACCAGCGCAAGCTGTTCAAGAACATCATGTACGTTGGTGCCTTGGCGGCCCTGATGGATGTGGAGCTCGGTGTGGTCGAGGCGCTGATCGCGGAGCAGTATCGCGGCAAGGACAAGTTGATCGACGGCAACCGCAATGCGGCACGTATCGGTCATGCCTATGCTTGCCGGCATTTCGCTTGCCCGTTGGGCATCCGTGTCGAGCGCGCCGATGCCGTGGGCGACCGCATCTTCATCGACGGCAACAGCGCACTGGCCCTCGGTGCGGTCTATGGAGGCGCGGCGGTAGCCGCTTGGTATCCGATCACGCCTTCCACCTCCGTGATCGAGGCATTCACGGGCTACTGCCGCAAGTATCGGACCGACCCGGAGACCGGCGCCGCCCGCTACGCCATCGTCCAGGCGGAAGATGAACTGGCCTCGATCGGCATGGTGGCGGGTGCCGGCTGGAACGGGGTGCGGGCCTTCACGGCCACCTCGGGACCCGGCATCTCGCTGATGCAGGAGTTTGTGGGCCTGGCGTACTTCGCGGAGATTCCCGCGGTGATTGTCGATGTCCAGCGCGGTGGTCCGTCCACCGGAATGCCCACCCGCACCCAGCAGTCGGACATCCTGCTGTGCGCCTACGCTTCGCATGGCGATACACGCCACGTGCTGCTGTTCCCCGAGGACCCGCACGAATGCTTCGAGATGGCAGCGCAGGCCTTCGACCTGGCCGAGCGCCTCCAGACGCCCGTGTTCCTGATGACCGATCTCGACATCGGCATGAACGAGCGCCTTTGCGCCCCCTTCAAGTGGGACGACAGCCGCCGCTATGACCGCGGCAAGGTGATGACTGCCGCGGAACTGGAGGCGGGCAAGTCTTTCGCCCGCTATCTGGACGTCGATGGCGACGGCATTCCATGGCGGACCATCCCGGCGACGCACCCGAGCAAGGGTGCGTACTTCACGCGGGGCAGCACGCGCAACGCCCAGGCCCGCTACAGCGAGGCAGGTGCGGACTATGTCTACAACATGGAGCGGTTGCGCCGGAAGTTCGAGACCGCGAAAGAGCTGGTACCGCAGCCGGTAATCATCCCGGCCGCCCAGCCCACGTCACTGGGCGTGCTCTACTACGGCTCGACGAGCCCGGCGATGGACGAGGCGCTGGCGCTGTTGGCGGCTGAAGGCGTACCGGTCGATGCGCTCCGCGTGCGTGGCTTTCCGTTCGCGCGGGCGGTGGACGATTTCATCGATGCACACGATACGGTATTCGTGGTCGAGCAGAACGAGAGCGCGCAGTTGCGTACCCTGCTGATCAACGAAGGTGAGTTTTCGCCCAGGAAACTGGTGAAGGTACTGCACTACGACGGCACGCCCATCACGGCACGATTCATCGCACAGTTCATTTCCAGCGCTGTCGGCGATTCGGCAGTGACACGCCGGGTTGCCCCGCTGGCGACCCAGAGCCAAACCCAGAGCCACGGGTAAGACCATGACCTACCTAGCCAAGCCCCGACTCCTGGCGGACGTCCAGCCCCGCAACGCCATCGGCTTCACCAAGCGGGACTACGAAGGTGCGATTTCGACCCTCTGCGCTGGTTGCGGTCACGACTCGGTCAGTGCGGCCATCGTGCAGGCCTTCTTCGAATTGGATATCGAGCCGCATCGCGTCGCCAAGATGTCCGGTATCGGTTGCTCGTCCAAGACCCCGGACTATTTCCTCGGGGCCTCGCATGGCTTCAATTCGGTGCACGGACGCATGCCCTCGGTGGCCACGGGCGCCTCGTTGGCGAATCGCGAATTGACCCTCATCGGCATTTCCGGCGATGGCGACTCGGCCTCGATTGGCATCGGCCAGTTCGCCCATGCCATGCGCCGCGGGCTGAACATCGCCTACATCGTCGAGAACAACGGCGTGTACGGTCTGACCAAGGGGCAGTTCTCGGCCACGGCGGACAAGGGCTCGAAGAGCAAGAAAGGCGTGGTGAATGCCGATTCCCCGGTGGATCTGGTGGCGCTCGCGCTGCAGTTGGGTGCCACTTACGTGGCTCGCAGTTTCTCGGGTGACAAGGAACAGTTGGTGCCGCTCATCAAGGGCGCCCTGCGGCACCGTGGCGCTGCGTTCATCGACGTGATCAGTCCCTGCGTCACGTTCAACAACCATGCCGGCTCGACGAAGAGCTATGA
>JBJTPC010000374.1:0-5389 GCA_046074905.1 Gammaproteobacteria bacterium | reverse complement strand
CGGGATCTTCCTGGCGCTGGCGGTGTACGCGGGCGCGACGGTCGGTGCCTACCAGCTGAGCAGCACCTGGGAGTTCCATGCCCTGGCGGTGACCATCGGCCTGGTCCAGGGCGGGGTGCAGTCCCTGTCGAGGTCCTACTTCGGCGGGCTGGTGCCGCCCGGCAAGCAGGGTGAGTTCTTTGGTTTCTACAACATGATGGGCAAGTTCGCCTCGGTGCTGGGCCCGCTGCTCGCCGGCGTCACGGCACTGCTCACCCGCGATTCCCGGTTGTCGATTCTGTCCATCACGCTGCTGTTCGTGGTGGGTGCGGCGCTGCTGGCAAGGGTCCCGGACGGACCCGGGGGCGGTCATCCCCAGGCCCGATAGCGCTCCGCGATGTAGTCGCGTGCAGCGGCACGAATCGCCGTGGCCAGTGACGGACAGGTCGCGGCGACCCGTTCGGCATAGGTGGACTCGCCTTCCGCCGGATGCCGCGGGCAACCCCGGCGGGTCGCCTGGCGGCAGACACGGCGCCAGCGTCGCTCTGCGCGGGAAGGCCATCGCCACCCGCTTTCCCGCAGGGTGAAGACCAGCAGGACCAGTCCGGCCAGCGCCATCAACACGACGAGCGCCCGGACAAGGCTGGCGAGACCGCGGTCCCCGAAGCCGAGTCGGGCGGCCAACTGCTCCTGCGCGCTGCGGTCGAAACGCAGGAACCGGTTCTGCCAGGCAGTGCGTGCCGCATCGACCCACGCGCGTGCCTGCCCGAGCCACGGCCAACGCCCGTAAAGTCGTCCCGGGACCGGTTCGTCGAGTCCCAGGGCATCGTCGAGTCCGCTCTCCACACGCTCCGGGGCCACTGCGGCGGTCGGATCGACGCGTACCCAGCCCTGTCCGTCCAGCCAAATCTCGTTCCAGGCGTGCGCGGCGGATTGCCGCACCAGCAGATAGCCGCCAATCCGGTTCCACTCGCCGCCCTGATACCCGGTAACCACGCGCGCGGGGATACCCGCTGCGCGGGCCACTGCCGCCAGCGCCGACGCGTAGTGACCACAGAAGCCGCGACGCGAGCGGAACAGGAAGGCGTCGACTGCATCGACTTCATCGAGGCGCGGTGGCGTGAGGGTGTAAGCAAACGGCGCTTCACCGAATCGGCGCAGCACCGCGCCGACCAGTGCGGCATCGTCCGCATGGGATTGTCGCAGTTCCTTCGCCCAGGCGAGGGTCTGCGGGTTGGTGCCCTCCGTCCATTGCAAGGCGCGGCGGCGCAGGGAAAGCGGCAGGGGGCCGGCCACCACCGCGGCGGGATCACTGCGCGCCTCATAGGCAATGGCGCCGGTGATGGGCCGCTCGACCAGGACACCGAGATCCCAGTCCCGCCGGGCCCGCGGCAGGCTCCAGGCAAGCCCTCGTTCCAGCACGGGCAGGTAGGTTCGCTGCGTCGGTTCCAGCAGCACGCGATACTCCACCGCTATGCCGCGCGGCTCCACGCGGGCCTGGGGATACGGTGTCCCCCGGGATGCGCGCCAGGTGCTGCCATCGAAGTCGTGAAGGACGGGCCCCCGCCAGTAGCGCTGGTTTCCCGGCGGGACCGCTCCGGTGAAGAACACCCGCATGACCGGTTCGTCCGACAGCGAGAGCTCACTGATGTCTCCCGGTCGCATCTCGTCACCGAGTCCGGAGCGGGCACGTCCATCGCTCGGCAGGGACCAGAACTGCCCGTCGATTCGGGGCACGAACAGGAACAAGAGGACGGCCAGGGGCAGCGACCACAGCAGGAGGTGGGCGGTCTGGCGGAGCAGGGATTGGTGGTTGACATGGTCGCCGCCCTCGCGGGTTGCCAGCGCGGCCACCATCAGGAGCGCCACACCCAGGCCCAGCCCCAGGGTGGTCGGGTCACTGTCGCCGAGGACGGCGGCATAGGCCAGGAATGCGGCCAGCAAGCCGACCACTGCGAGATCGCGACGGTCACGCGTTTCGAGCAGCTTCAGGGCCGCCATGGTGACCAGCAGGGCGCTGCCGGCGGCCAGACCGTTCCAGGTGCGAAAGGCAAGGAACACCGCAATCGCCGCGCCCACGGCCAGCAGCAACTTGAGCCAACGGGGTGGCATCGACCAACCCCGGCGTGCAACCTGCCAGCGCCACATGACGGCGGTGGGCAGGGCCAAGCCCACCAGCCACGGGACTCGCCCCAACTGCAGCAGTCCTGCCGCCGCGAGGGCGGCCAGTGCCAACCCCAGCGCACGTCGATCCAGGGTTCCTGGCGTCACGGTGCCGGCGAGGAAGCGGGGGCGGGCAGGGGGCAGCGGTTCAGCCCCCGGGGCCTCGCGGGCCCGCTCCAGCAGGACGAGGCGTCGCAGTCGTGCCGATGCCCGCCAAGCCACCCGACGCACCGCCTCGCCGGGGCGCCAGGGGCGCAGACCGACGATATCCCCGGCGGCATCGACGTCATGGCCCTGTTCGGGTGCCTCGCGTGGCATGGGACGAATTCCGGTCGCCTTCAGGGACACTGGCGGCCGTGGTGCCGGCGGATGGATCCAGGTCCAGGCGCGGAACAGACCGAGCGGATGGCGGGTGGCGAGGCGAATGCGTCTCAGGCCGGGTGTGGCGGGTTGTCTCCAGATGGCGTGGAACTCCTGACCCGGCTCGACGCAAACCACCAGCGGGGTGATGCCGGGCCGGAGTGGGCCGTCGATTTCCAGTCCGGGCCGCCAGGACGCGGCGGGCGCACGCAGCGTGAGGTGCCATTCCACCGGCCCCTGCGGGTCGGTCGAGCAGGCGAGGCCCTCCACACGTCCCTCGAGACCGGCGAGATTGGCGTGTGCCTGGTGCATGGCAACCCACGCTGCCGCTGCCAGGAGGAAGGTGAACAGGAGGGCAGGATTGCTCCCATAGTTGAGTCCGCCCACCAGCATGGCGAGCAACACGCCGGCATAGGCAAAACCCAGCCGGGTGGGCACGATGTAGAGACGGCGCCGGTGCAGGCGAAAGCCGGCATCGTCGGGACCCTGTCGTCGCCAGGTCCAGAGGGCGATCCGCTCGCGCCACCGGGCCATCAATCGTGCCTCAGGCTACCGGGGTCCGGGTCAGCAGTCGCTCCAGCACCACGGCGGCTGCCCCGTCCTCGCCGGTTCCTGCGGCGCGGACCCGATGGGCGACCACCGGCAGGAAGACCGCCTGAAGGTCCTCGGGGATGACACCGGCGCGACCCGCCAGCAAGGCCCGTGCACGGGCTGCCCGCAGCAGTGCCATGGCGGCGCGGGGAGACAATTGGCCTTCGAGGTCCTGGCTGTGGCGCACCGCCCCGACAAGGGACTGGAGGTAGTCGAGCAGCGGGCTCGCGACATGCACCCGGCGCACCTCTTCCTGGAGGCGCAGCAGTCGCTCGCGGGGCAGTACCGGGGCGAGTCTCCCCAGCAGTTCGCGCCGGTCATCTCCGAGCAGGAGCGCGCGTTCATGTTCGGGCGCCGGATAGCCGAGCGACAAGCGCATCAGGAAGCGGTCCAGTTGACTCTCGGGAAGCGGAAACGTGCCGGACTGCTGCAGCGGATTCTGGGTGGCGATGACAAAGAAAGGCGCCGGCAGCAGGTGGGACTCGCCGTCAACCGTGACCTGTCTTTCTTCCATGGCCTCCAGCAAGGCACCCTGCGTTCGGGGCGTCGCCCGGTTGAGTTCATCCGCGAGCAGGACCTCGGTGAACACGGGGCCGGGATGGAAAACGAAGTGTCCGCCGTCCGGGCTGAAGGTGCGGCTCCCCGTGACGTCCCCCGGAAGCAGGTCGCTGGTGAACTGCATCCGTCGGAAAGCCAGGCCCAGTCCCCGCGCCAACGCCTGGGCAAGGGTGGTCTTGCCGACGCCGGGCAGGTCTTCAAGCAGTAGATGCCCGCCGGCGAGCAGGCAGGTCAGGGCCAACTGCACCTGCTGCCGCTTGCCGAGGATGATGTCGTCCAGTGCGTCGACCACGTGGGCCAGATCGCGGGCCGCTTCGCGCACGGAGGCGTCCGGGAGGGCGATGGTCATCCCTCAGGCGTTCCCGGCCAGTGCACGCACGCGAGCGAGTTGGGCATCCAGCGTCGAGAGCTCCCGGGTGAACCGGGCAATCCTCTCGCGCTCCTGCGCCACCACTGCCGGCGGCGCGTTGGCGACGAAGCTTTCCTTCGAGAGCTTGGCTTCCGCCTTGGCCACCTCGGTCGCAAGCTTCGTGCGCTGCTTGTCGAGTCGCGCCAGTTCCGCCGCCACGTCGATGAGTCCCGCCATCGGCACGAGCAATTGCATCGTGCCGACAAGGGCCACCGCGGACTCCGGGGCAGCCGCATCGGCAGCAAGCACTTGCGGCGCCTCGGTATTGGCCAGCCGCATCACGTACGCCCCGTGGGTCTCGAGACGGGCGACATCGGCCGCTGCGGCATCGCGTACCATCACCGGTATCCGCTTGCCGGGAGCGATGTCCATCTCGCCGCGGATGCGGCGCAGACCCAGCACCACCTGCTGCACCCAGCCGAGTTCCTCCTCGGCGGCCAGCTCGCGCGGGCCGGCGACCGGATAGGTCTGGCGCATGAGCGACGTCGGTGCGATGCCGAGTGCCGGCGCCGTACGCAGCCAGATTTCCTCGGTGATGAACGGCATCAGCGGGTGCAGTGCACGGAGCGTGGTCTCGAGTACCTCGACCAGCGTGCGGCGCGTGCCGCGCTTCTGGGCCTCGGAGGTGGCATCCGACTGCAACACAGCCTTGGAAAACTCGAGGTACCAGTCGCAATACTCGTACCAGGTAAATTCGTAGAGGGCCTGTGCGTGCTGGTCGAGCCGGTACTCGCGCAAGCCGCTGCGCGCACCGTCGACGGCATGGGCAAGCCGCGAGCGGATCCAGCGGTCTGCCACCGAAAGTTCCGCATCCACGGGCGAGAGGTCCTGTCCCTCGGTCGTCATCAGCACGTACCGGGCGGCGTTCCAGAGCTTGTTGCAGAAGTTCCGGTAGCCCTCGATGCGGCCCACGTCGAAGCGGATGTCCCGCGACAGGGTGGCCAGCGAGGCGAAAGTGAAACGCAGCGCGTCGGTGCCGTAGGCCGCGAGTCCTTCGGGGAACTGCTTGCGGGTGGCTTTCTCGATCCCGGCGGCGAGGTGGGGTTGCATCAGGCCGGAGGTGCGCTTCTGCACGAGGGCCTCGAGACCGATGCCGTCGATGAGGTCGATCGGATCGAGCACGTTGCCCTTCGACTTGGACATTTTCTGGCCTTCATGGTCCCGGATGAGTCCATGCACGTAGACGGTGCGGAACGGGACGTCATCCATGAACTTGAGCCCGAACATGATCATGCGCGCGACCCAGAAGAAGATGATGTCGAAGCCGGTGACCAGGACCGACGTGGGGTAGAACCGGCGCAACTCCGCGGTCCGGTCGGGCCATCCCAG
>JBJTPC010000373.1:0-4345 GCA_046074905.1 Gammaproteobacteria bacterium | reverse complement strand
CTCCACTCCGGCACCGCGCTCGAGTTGTGCGCGGGCTGCCCGGGCGAGAACCGCATCCTGCACGGCCGGCGAGATCTGGAAGGCACCGAAAGCCACCGCACCGAGCAGCGCGGCACCGAGTACCAGCCAGGCCACGAATCGCTTCATCGCTGCGGCTCCTTACTCTGCCAGACGGCTTTCGGTGCGGTTGCGACCGGCTGCCTTGGCGGCATAAACCGCCTCGTCCGTGATCATCATCAGGGCCGCAGGCGCTACCCGTGATGGATCCGGCGCGGTTCCCACACCGATGCTTACCGTCACCGAAATCTCGCGGCTGCGCTCCGAGTCGGGATCAAGCTCCACCGGCAACGCCGCCGTGATGTTGCGCAGTTTCTCCGCGATACGTACCGCATGCGCTGCCGGTGTCCGCGGCAGCACCACGCAGAACTCCTCGCCGCCGATGCGCGCCACCATGTCTGACTTGCGCAGTTCGTGCTGCCAGCGACGTGCCAGCGTGGCGAGAACCTCGTCGCCCGCATGATGCCCGTAGGTATCGTTGATCTGCTTGAAATGGTCGATGTCGAGCAGCAGCAGCGAGAGCGGACGACCGTCTTCCGCCGAGATGGATTGCGCCTGGTCCATGAACAGGTCGAAGGCACGACGGTTGGGCAAGCCGGTCAGCGGGTCGGTGTTGGCGGTGGTGGCAAGCTGCTGGTTCAGGTTGGACAGCTCTTCGCGCAGGCGTCGCTCCTGCGAGACGGCCGCGGCGAGCTCGATCGTTTCCGTCACGTCGGTCATCAGGCTGATGAAGTAGTTGGCACGTCCCCAGACGTCCGGAAAAGGCACGATGGTCACGCTGACCCAGTAGTCCTCGCCGGTCTTCTTACTGTTGCGCAGGGTGCCCTTCCAGGGCTCACCACGCCCCAGTTGCGCCCATGCTGCCACCCGTGCCTCCGGTGTGTGGAACTCGGTGCTCAACTTCGAGTAATGCTGTCCGACCAGTTCCTCGGGCGAATACCCGTTGGACTCGAAGAATGCGCGATTGCCTCCATGGATCAGGCCCTTGCGGTCGGATTTGCTGACCATGACGTGGAGATCGATGGCCTTGACGTAATTCACCAGTTCCGTGGTCCGCGCCTCGTACTGCCGGTAGAACAGGAACAGTGCCACCATCACTGTCAGCAGGAAGACATTGATGCCGATGAAAACCAGATTCAGGCGGGAGAACGGCCCCGAAGCGGCTGATCGAACCAGCGCGGGGTCGCCGATCATCATCACTACGGTCGGATAGGCAGCACTTCTCTGGAAGGCCACCAGCGTATTGCCCGCGTCCAGTTGGAGCGATCCACGGGGCGCCAGGGGGGTCTCGCGCAACATGGCGTCGATTGCCCGGGCGGTTCTGGACGGATCATTCTCGTGGTGGGAAGCGATTCGCTGGCCGAGTGCATCGAGAAGGTGGATTTCCGTGGCCTCGTCCGTATCCAGCTCGCTCCACAGGTTGTGGAGCACGCCGAGGTTGATGGCTGCCAGCCATCGATAACGGCGACCGTCGATCTCGTCCGCACGCATGGCGGTCCAGAAGCCGAGATCGACCGGTTCGCGGGCGGAATTCAGTTCATGCAGGTCACGCAGGGAAAAGACACTGCCGAAGCCGATTTCACCCGATTCGAGCGTGTCTTCCGGCGAAGCCAGCGCCAGGCGGGGCAGTTGGATGCCGACATTCCGCGCAGTGGAGCTCGCCACCACCCGGCCGCTTTCATCAATCAGCGACAGGCTGCGGATGGCCGGCGTATCGCCGATCATCCGTACCAGCAGGGGGGTCGTTTGGTCGGGTGTTCCGGTCAGTCCACGGTCTTCCATGACCGACGCCGAGTGCAGCACGGTGACGACGCCATCCAGCGAGCGAGCAACGTGGTTCTCGAGCATGACGGCTTCGCTGCCGATACGCTGCGCGAGGTTGCGCGTGACGTTGGTCTCGATCGCTGCGGATGCGAGGTGATGAACGCCCCAGGTGATGGCGGTCAAGGCGAGTACCGCTCCCAGGAACAGCAGTCGTACCGCCTTGGGCGATGGCGCAGCAACCGCGAGCAGGCTGCGCATGCTCTTGCCGGCGGAGGGCTTGCCGGCGAGCATCACGGCGGCACCCCGAGACCGTTCAACTCATGGTGCGCGAGGCCCTCGCGGAGGCTGCCGTCCGCCTTGATGTCACGCACGAAGGCATTGACCTGTTCGAGCCAGGCGGTCTCTCCTTTCGCGACGGCGTAGGCGATCTCGGTGAGCAGCACCGGCTTGGGCGGGGAGATGATTCGCGCCCAACTGGTGTTGCGTCGCAATGTATTGGCCATGGCCGAGTCGACGATGACCGCGTCCGCGCGTCCCGCAATCAGTTCCCGCATGGGCTCGCTGTCCGTGGCCGGCAGCTTGGTGGCCCCGGGCAGGATGCGGTCGGCGCGTCGGCGCAGGTCCGGCGTGTCCACCACGGCCAGATGCGTGGTGGGTCGGTCGAGATCGCGCCAGTCGCGCAGGCGGCCGTTGGCACGGGCCACGGCCACATGCGCCCCGCTGGTGACGTAAGGTGCCGAGAACGCCACCCGTTGCCGCCGATTTTCGCTGACCCAGATACCCATCATCGCGATGTGGCAGCGGCGCGCGTCGAGGTCCTCATGGAAGCGGAGGAAGGTGGTTTCGACGTACTCGGCAGTCGCTCCAAGGCGCTTGGCCAGCCGCCGCGAGAGGTCGATATCCAGACCGGACAGCCGGCCGGTACGCGGATCGCGCATGGTGACGCCGGCGTAGTCCGCGACGACGCAGACCTTGAGGGCGCCCGTGCGCTGGATTTCTCGCTCGACACCCGCCGGTACCGGCGCCGAGACCGACGTCCCGACCGGCGAAACCAGCCATACCGCCATCCAGGCCATGGCCGCCGGCGCGAGTCTCCGGCGTACGCCGCCGGCGATCGTAAGGGGTTCCGTGGTCATCACATCCTTTGATTGTCCGGCGTCCGGTGGAGGCGACCCCACCGACCCCGTGCCGGATTGACGGAGAGTATACCCGAGCCTTTCCCCAACCCCCGTTCAGGGTGTAAAAAGGCAGGAAGGGGATGAGGTCGCCAACTCGGCAGGGAGGCGATGCCGGCCCGTTGTCCCGGGAGTGCCTGCGGGTTGGAATTCTCCAGCGTCATCGTCTTTTTCGGCCTGATCTCCCTGGTCGTCGGGCTCATCCTCGCCTACACGCTCAAGCCCGTCGACCGTTCGGCCGGCTACTGGATCGCCGGCGCTTTCCTGTCGGGATTCGCGGCACTCCTGCGGACCTCCATGGCGTCCGGCGGGCATCTTCTCGCCGTCAGCATCCCGAACTCGGTCAACTTGTTCATCAACCTCCTGTTCGCCTTGTCGCTGCGGGCCCTGCTTGACAAGCCGATGCGCCATGACCGCGTGCTGGCCGTCGGTGCCGTGGCGACCGTTCTTTACGTGGTACTCCACGAGGTTGCAGCGCGCTCCGGATCGGCCGTGGTGGAGTTGGTGGTCAATCCACTGGTGCAGATTTCCATGGCTTCGGCGATCGGGGTGTTCGCCATCCAGCTCTATCGCGAGCGCGGATTCCGTTTCGCGGCAGCGCTGGCCGTCTTGCAGGGACTGCTGGCCGCGCTCTGGTGCGCACGGCTTGTCAGTGGCATCTCGCAGGGGCGCATCGATTTTGCGACCCTGTCGATGATCAATGCCTTCATCTTCACGCCACTGCTGCTGGTCGGGACCATCCGTCTGCTGTGCTACCTCGGGCTCCGTCTCGAAGAGGTGGCGATGAAGGTGGACCGGGCCGGGGTGGCGGGCCTGCTGAAGGCGCTGAATTCGCTGGCGATGTCGCGGGACAACGAGACCGGCAACCACATCCTGCGCACCCAGCAGTTCGTCCGCCAGATGGCCCGGCATCTCGAGCGGCAAGGCCGCCTCGAGACTCAGGGCGTCCGCGATTTCGTCGACCTGCTGCACGATGTGACACCGCTGCATGACATCGGCAAGGTGGGTATCCCGGACCGGATCCTCAAGAAGCCCGGCAAGCTGGACAGCGAGGAGTGGGAGATCATGAAGACCCACACTTCCCTCGGCGCCGGCATCATCGATTCCGCGCAGACACCCGACACTGCGGTGGACTCGCGGGTCTTCGATGCGCTGCGGGTGGCCCGGCAGGTCGCACTGTCCCACCACGAGAACTGGGATGGCAGTGGCTATCCCCACGGCTTGGCCGGACGGCGGATTCCGCAGTGCGCGCAACTGGTCGCGATTGCCGATGCCTACGACGCCTTGCGCAGCGTCCGTGTCTACAAGGCCGCCTGGAGCCACGAGGACGCGGTCGCCGATATCGTTGG
>JBJTPC010000372.1:0-8949 GCA_046074905.1 Gammaproteobacteria bacterium | reverse complement strand
GGCCACGTCGACTTCACCGTCGAAGTGGAGCGCTCGCTGCGCGTGCTCGACGGCGGCGTGGTGGTGTTCGATGCGGTGGCCGGCGTGGAGCCGCAGTCGGAGACGAACTGGCGCCTCGCGGACAACTACGACGTGCCTCGCCTGTGCTACGTGAACAAGATGGACCGCAGCGGCGCGGGCTTCCTGCGCTGCGTGGACATGATCAAGAAGCGCCTCGGCGCCCGCCCGCTCTGCCTGCAGTTGCCCATCGGCTCGGAGGACAACTTCAAGGGCATGATCGACCTGGTCGAGATGAAGGCCCTGGTGTGGGACTCGGACGAGAAGGACGCCCAGTGGCAGGTCCTCGACATCGAGGGCAACATGGCGGACAAGCTCGGCGTGACCGTGCCCTCCGACCGCGCGATCCTCGAGAGCATCGAGAAGTTCCGCACGGAACTGGTCGATACCTGCCTCGAGCTCGACGACGAGGCGATGATGGCCTACCTCGAGGGCGAGACGCCGTCGAAGGAAACCATCCAGAAGTGCATCCGCCTCGGTACCCTCACCTCGAAGTTCACCCCGGTCCTGTGCGGCTCCTCGTACAAGAACAAGGGCGTACAGCAGGTGCTGGACGCGGTCGTGGATTACCTCCCGGCGCCGACGGACGTGGCTTCCATCAAGACGGTGGACGCGGACGGCAACCCGACCGGCGAGCGCGCCTGCTCGGATGACGAGCCGTTTTCGGCGCTGGCCTTCAAGGTGATCAACGACGCCTACGGCGCCCTCACCTTCATCCGCGTGTACTCGGGCGTGCTCACCAAGGGCATGTCGGTCATGAACAGCACCCGCGGCAAGCGCGAGAAGATCGGCCGCATGGTCGAGATGTTCGCCAAGGACGCCAATGCGGTCGAGGAAGCGCGTGCCGGCGATATCGTCGCCCTGGTCTCGCTGGCCGAGACGGATACCGGCGACACCCTGTGCGACTCGAACTCGCCGGTCGTGCTGGAGCGCATGCGCTTCCCGGACCCCGTCATCAGCGTGTCCGTCAAGCCGAAGAACAAGGCCGAGCTGGACAAGTTCAACGCCGCCATCGGCAAGATGGTCCGTGCCGATCCCTCGCTCCGTCTCGAGACGGACCGCGAGACCGGCCAGACCCTGCTCCGCGGCATGGGCGAGCTCCACCTCGAGGTCACGCTCGACCGCATGCGCACCGAGTTCAACGTGGAAGGCATCATGGGCGAGCCCCGCGTGGCCTACCGCGAGACCATCACCAAGCCGATCGAGGAGCACTACACCCACAAGAAGCAGACGGGTGGTTCGGGCCAGTTCGCCGAGGTGTGGATCAAGTTCGAACCCCTCGAGCGCAGCGCCGGCTACCAGTTCGAGGACAAGACGGTGGGCGGATCCGTGCCGAAGGAGTACGTGCCCTCGGTCGACAAGGGTCTCCGCATGCAGATGGAGGACGGTGTCCTGGCGCACTACCCGACGGTGGACTTCAAGGCCACCCTCATCGACGGCAGCTACCACGACGTCGACTCGAACGCCCTCACGTTCGAAATCGCCGCCAAGGCCTGCTTCCGCGAGGCGATGCGCAAGGCCGGTCCGGTCCTGCTCAAGCCGGTGATGAAGGTCGAGACGGTGACGCCGGGCGACTACCTTGGCGATGTCATCGGCGACATGAACCGTCGTCGTGGTGCAATCCAGGACCAGCTGGAGCGCGGCACCAACATCGCGGTCGTGGCCCACGTGCCGCTGTCGGAGATGTTCGGGTACATCGGTCACCTGCGCGGCATGACGTCGGGCCGCGCCTCGTACACGATGGAGTTCTCGCACTACGACCCGGTCCCGCGCAACGTGGCCGAAGTGATCATCGCCGAGGCGAACAAGCCCGCGACGGCCTGACCCGGGCGGCTGCACCGTGACCCGGAAAGCCCGGTACCGCAAGGTGCCGGGCTTTTTGTTTGGTGCACCGCCGTGTTTCCAATCCTGGCCGCACTTTCGATTTCCGGCCGGAAAATTCGTCTCCCGGCCACTCCCGACAGCCTAGGTCATCGGCGGATTCGCCCACAATCGGACCCATGAGCCAATCCCTCCCGGTGTTCGAGGTGCCGCCCCGCGAAGTGACGATGGCCCGCCTGATGCGCGGTGCCTCGCGCCTCGCGCATTTCTCCCGCGACATGCCTTATACGGTGGCGGACCGGCTCGAGGAACGGGCGCGCGATGCCGCAGATCGACCGTTCCTGCTGTTCGAGGAGCAGGTCATCAGTTACGCCGAGGCGAACCGCCGCGCGGACCGGATTGGCCAGGCTGCCCTGCGCGCCGGCCTCCAGCGGGGCCAAGTGGTGGCGCTGCTGATGGAGAACCGCCCCGAGTTCGTGCTGTTCTGGTTGGGACTCGCCAAGGTGGGCATCGTCACCGCCCTGATCAATACCAGCGCCAGAGGTGCCGTCCTGTCGCATGCCCTCGCTGCAGTCGAGGCGCGCGCCTTGGTGGTGGGCAGCGAACTGGTGGAGGCGGTCGCCACCTTGGCTGAATGCCCACTCCCGGTCTGGGAATGGGCGGAGCCCGGCATACCGTCCACCGGCCGCTTCGAGGATTTCGCCGTCCTGTTGGCGGCTGCACCCACGGACCCCGTCCCGTCCTCCCGGCGCGCCGGCCTGGTCGCCGCCGACCCGCTGTACCTGATCTTCACCTCGGGGACCACTGGGCTGCCGAAGGCGGCGAAGATGAGTCACCTGCGATTCCTGAATGCCGGCGAGATGATGGGTGGCCTGATGGGCTTCGGCCCGCAGGATGTCTTCTATTGCGTCCTGCCGCTGTACCACGGTGCGGGCGGCATGGTGGTGCCCTCGGGGGCGCTGGCCTTCGGCATCCCGTTCGTGCTGCGTCGCCGCTTCAGCACCAGCGGTTTCTGGAACGACGTGCGCCGTCATCGAATCACGGCGGTTTATTACATCGGCGAAATCATCCGCTACTTGCTCAACGTTCCCCCCGCGGCCGACGACCACGACAACACCCTGCGGGCGATGGGCGGGGCGGGGCTGCGCCCCGACGTCTGGGAGGCCTTCGTCGAGCGCTTCGGCGTGGAACAGGTCATCGAGGGCCTCGGGTCGACGGAAGCGAACTACGGCATCACCAACGTCGACAATCGCATTGGCTCGGTCGGTCGCCTGCCCTACCCGGAGTACACCAACGTGCGCGTGTTGCGCTACGACGTCGATGCCGGGGAACACCTGCGTACACCTGAGGGACAGTTCCTGCAGGCGACCGCCGGTGAAACCGGGGAACTGGTGGCGGAGGTCCTGCCCGGCCCGGGGCTCGCGGGGTTTTTCGAGGGCTACACCTCGGCGGCCGAGACGGAGCGCAAGTTGCTCCGCAATGTGTTCCGCGACGACGACGTCTGGTTCCGCTCGGGGGACCTGGTTCGCTTCGACACCGATGGCTACTACTACTTCGTCGACCGCGTGGGTGACACCTATCGTTGGAAGAGCGAGAACGTCTCGACGCAGGAAGTGGAAACCGTGCTCGCACAGGCACCCGGGATCGCCGTGGCAAACGTTTACGGCGTGCGCGTGCCAGGCCATGAAGGACGGGCCGGCATGGCAGCCGTCACGCCGACCGCGGGGAGCACCTTCGATGCTGCGCGATTCCATGCCCACGCGCGGGCCCACCTGGCACCTTACGCGGTACCGGTATTCCTGCGCCTGACCGCGGCTCCGGAGATGACCACCACCTACAAGCTGGTCAAGACCACCTTGCAGCGGCAGGGCTATTCGCCTGCCACCACGGGTGACGATGCGCTTTACGTCGCGGATGCGGCAGCAGGCACCTATGTCCCCTTGACCGAGGCGGCTCTCGCCAGACTCGGCCTGGCCCCTTTCGAGGAGAGCCCCCATGCGCCTTGAGCCGACCGCGGAACAGCGCGCCATCCGCGCGGAGTTCCGCGCCTACGTCACCGCATTGATGACGCCGGAAGTCCGGGCCGCCACCCGCGGCGCGGAGGCCGGACCGGAGTATCGCGCCTTCATCCGCCGCATGGGCCAGGATGGCTGGCTCACGCCCGGCTGGCCGGTCGAGTACGGCGGACGCGGACTCGATGCGCAGGCGCAGAAGATCCTGCTCGAGGAGCTCGTGCTGGCCGACGCGCCCTTCCCTTTCGTCACCGTCAACACCGTGGGGCCGGCCTTGATGCGTCTCGGTTCGGAGCGCCAGAAGCGGGAACTGCTGCCACGCATCGCCAGCGGCGAGCTGATCTTCGCGATCGGCTACAGCGAACCTGGCGCCGGCACGGATCTCGCTGCCTTGCGCACCCGCGCCGTACGGGACGGCGATGACTACGTGGTGAACGGGCAGAAGATCTTCACCAGTGGCGCCGAGGGAGCGGACTACGTGTTTCTCGCGGTCCGCACGGATCCGGCAGCGGCAGCCCACAAGGGCATCAGCATCCTGATGGTGGATACCCGCTCTCCGGGATTTGCCGTCACACCGATCCGCACCGTGGGCGGCGTGCGTACCAACATCACCTATTACACCGATGTGCGCGTGCCGGCGCACATGCGCATCGGCGAGGAAAACGCCGGGTGGCGGCTGATTGCCGAGCAACTGAACCACGAACGCATCGGCCTGGCAGCACTTTCCTACACGGCGAACGGCTGCTTCGACGAGGTGGTGGACTGGGCCCGTGCCAACGGACGCTTGTCCCTTCCCTGGGTGCAACTCGCCCTGGCCGAGGCCTATGCGCTGCTGCAGGCAACCACCTTGCTTGGTCATCGCGTTGGCTGGGAAGTGGCGACCGGCGAGACCCGGCCCGATCTGGCTTCGGCGGCCAAGGTATTCGGTACCGAATCCGTCATCGAGGTGATGCGACTGTTGCTGGATGTGGTCGGTCCCGCGGGACTGGTCCGCGAGGGCTCGCCGGATGCGCAGTTGCACGGTCGGCTCGAACTGGAGTACCGCAAGTGCCAGATCAATACCTTCGGCGGTGGAACGGCGGAGGTGTTGCGCGACATGGTGGCACAGATGGGGCTGGGTCTGCCCCGTGAGCCCCGGAGGACCTGAGGATGGACAGCGGCGAAATCCTGCGGCAAGCCCGCACCCATGTCGGGCAGCATGCGACGTGTCCGGCGACGGCGCGTGATCCGGTCAACCTGCCCATGATCCGCCGCTGGTGCGAGGCCATGGGCGAGACCAATCCCATCTACACCGACGAGTCGGCCGCGCTCGCGGCAGGCCATGCAGGCATCGTGGCGCCCCCCGCCATGCTGGAGGTGTGGACCATGTCACCTTACCGTGCCACCGGTCGTCTTCCGGAGGAGGCGATGCCGGTCATGCAGTTCTTCGACTCGGTCGGCTATACCGGCGTGGTCGCGACCAATATCGAGCAGCAGTACGACCGCTACTTGCAGCTCGGTGACACGGTCAGCATGGTCGCCGTGGTGGATGACGTTTCCGACGAGAAGCGGACCGGACTCGGCGTCGGGCACTTCATCACCCTGCGCTACGAATTCACCGACCAGCTCGGGCGCCCGGTCGGGCGCATGATGTTCCGCATCCTGAAGTTCCTGCCGAAGCTCAAGGATCCGTTGCCGCCGGCCAGGCCTGCCACGGCCGCCGGCGAGTCGTACCCGCATCCCCGCCCCGCGATCACGCACGACAACCAGTTCTTCTGGGAGGGACTCTCGCAACGTCGACTGCTGATCCAGCGGTGTGCCGGCTGTGGTCACCTGCGCCATCCACCCGGTCCGATGTGCCCGACCTGCCACTCGCTGGAGTGGAATACGCTCGAGGCCAGCGGCCACGGGCAGGTCTACAGTTACGTCATCGTGCACCAACCCCGACTGCCGGGCTTCCGCTATCCACTGACGGTGTTGACGGTGGATCTGGCCGAAGGTACCCGGCTGGTGGCGAACCTGCTCGAGGAACACGAGCCTGCCGCTACCGCACCCGTCCTGACCATCGGCAGTCCGGTGAGACTGGACTTCCGGGAAGTCGAACCGGGTTACGTGCTGCCCGCCTTCCGTCTCGTCCGGGGAGCCGAATGATGGACTTCCGACGCGACGAACTCCAAACGGAGCTGTGCGACCTGGCAAGGCGCCTGCTGGAAGCGCGGGTGACCGCCGACTTCCTGCGCATCCACACGGCCTCCGGCGCTCCTTTCGACGCACTGCTTTGGGAACAATTGCACGAGGCGGGCCTGGTTACCGCGTCGGTGCCCGCAGAGGCAGGCGGGCTGGGCTTCGGCATGCTCGAACTCGGCTGGATTCTCGAGGCTGCCGGCCGTGTGTTGGCGCCTGTGCCGCTGCTGTCGACAGCGATTGGTGCCCGCGCCCTGGCCGCAGCGGCTCATGCACGGAGCGACGGCGAGACCACCCGGTGGCTGACCGCCGTGATGCAACAACGGGCGATTCTCGCCCTCGCCCTGATGGATGCCAGTGATGATCCGCTGGTTCCTGCCGTGAGCGCCCGAACGCTGAAGCGCGACGATGGCGCGGTCGAGCCGGGTCGGCAGGCCGATGACGACTGGTTGTTGTCGGGCTGCAAGACGGCCGTCGCGTTCGGTGTGGAAGCCTCCGCCCTGCTGGTCACGGCCACGACTCCGGAGGGTCCGGCACTGTTCCTCGTGCCGGGCAATGCCACAGGTCTGGTGCGGCATCCGCAGTGCAGTACCCATGGCGAGCCCTGGGCGCTGGTGTCGTTCGATGATCTCCGCCTGCCGGCCGCGGCTCGACTGGGTGGCCAGGATGCAGTGACCCGCCTAGTCCTTGAGACCCGTGCCGCCCATGCCGCCTTCCAGGTCGGCGTGGCCGAAGCGGCCCTTCGCCAGACGGCCGACTATGTCACGACCCGTCACCAGTTCGGTCGTCCGCTGGGCTCGATGCAGGCGGTGCAGCAACGCGTGGCCGATGCCTACATCGACGTCGAGGCAATGCGTTCCACCAGCCTGCTCGCGGCAGGGTTGCTGGATGCCGACGAGAAGGGCGAAGTCGCCGGTGACGGCAACCCGCACGCGACGCTCGCCGCCGACGTCGCGGTGGCAGCTTACTGGGCGGCACAGGCGGGACACCGCGTGACTCATGCCACCCAGCACCTCCATGGCGGCATGGGTGCCGACGTCGAGTATCCGATCCATCGCTATTTCCTGCGCGCCAAGGCCACCGGTCTCGGCCTCGGCGGCGCCCAGTCGCTGCTGGCCCGCATCGGCACGGAAATCGTTGCCGGCCGTATCCGCCGCCTGTCGGGAGTCGAGACATGACCCAACCTGCCCTCATCCCCGGCACGTCGCTGCCGGATCTGCTCTTCCCGATCACCGCCAGCGCCATCGCGGTCGCGGCCATCGCCACCAACGACTACCAGGATGTGCATCACGACAAGGCGGCTGCCGAACGCGCCGGTGTTCCCGACATCTTCATGAACATCCTCACCACCAACGGACTCGTGCAGCGCTTCGTGAACGACTGGGGTGGCCCGATGCTGTGCATCCATGCCGTCCGGCTGCGCTTGGGGGCTCCCAACTTCGTCGGTGACACCATGACCATCAGCGGCACGGTCCAGTCCCTGGACGAAACGACCGGGCGCGCGGAAATCGAGGTGGTCGGGCGCAACCGGCTGGGCGAGCACGTGAATGCCGTGGTCACGGTGTCCTGTCCGGCGGTGCCGGCATGAACACTTCCAGCACCGGTCAACTCTCGGACCGCGCCGCCATCGTCGGCATCGGCGCGACGGAGTTCTCGAAGAACAGCGGCCGATCGGAACTGCGCCTGGCCGTCGAGGCCATCACCGGCGCTCTCGCCGATGCGGGGATCGATCCGGCAGAGGTGGACGGCCTGTGTACCTACACCATGGACAACAATCCCGAGATCGAGGTGTTCCGCAATCTCGGTGGTCGCCAACTCAAGTTCTTCAGCCGTATCCACTACGGAGGAGGTGCAGCCTGCGCGCCAATCCAGCAAGCCGCGATGGCAGTGGCCACGGGTGTCGCCGAGGTGGTGGTGTGCTACCGAGCGATGAATGAACGCTCGCAGTACCGCTTCGGTGCCGGCTACACCCCGCAGGCCGCGCCGACGGCCGAGATGGCACATTACGGCTACTACGTGCCTTTCGGATTGATGTCGCCAGCCTCCTGGGTGGCGATGGCGGCGCGGCGGTACATGCATCAGTACGGCGCCACGTCGGAGGACTTCGGCCGCATTGCCGTCGGCTTCCGTGATTTCGCCGCCACCAACCCCAAGGCCTGGTTCCACGGCCAACCGATCACTCTCGACGACCACCAACGCTCCCGCTGGATTGTCGAACCGCTCCACCTGCTTGACTGCTGTCAGGAGAGTGACGGTGCGGTGGCTATCGTCGTGACCAGTGCGCGACGTGCTGCCCGCTTGCGCCAGACCCCGGTGCGCGTGCTCGCCGCCGCACAGGGCGCCGCGGATGACCAGCAAATGATGACGAGCTACTACCGCACGAATGCGGCTCGACTGAGCGAGATGGACCTGGTGGCGGCGCAGCTTTATGCGCAGGCCGGCATCGCACCCGCCGACGTGCAGGCGGCCATCCTCTATGACCACTTCTCTCCCTTCGTCCTGCCGCAACTCGAGGCTTTCGGCTTTGCGGCGGAGGGACAGGCCAAGGATTTCGTTCGTGATGGCCAGATTGCCCGTGGCGGTCGCCTGCCGGTGAACACGCACGGCGGGCAATTGGGCGAGGCTTACATCCACGGACTGAACGGTGTTGCCGAAGGGGTCCGCCTGGCCCGGGGCACCTCGGTCAACCAGCCGGGGCCGGTCCGCCATGTGGTGGTAACGGCCGGGAACGGGGTCCCCACGTCGGGCCTGATCCTGGCGCCGGGCTGAGCCCGCGCTCGGTCGCCGGTCCGGCCGCGGTTGACAGGCGGTTCACGCGGCTCCAAAGATGCCGCGAGGAGACGCACATGGGCTTGCTGGAACACCGCATCGAACGCTCTTTCCGGCTGCCCCATTT
>JBJTPC010000371.1:0-2916 GCA_046074905.1 Gammaproteobacteria bacterium | reverse complement strand
ATCGGTGCTCACAAAGACAAGTTCAAAGGCAAGATTTACGGAATTGATCCGGGAGATGAAGGCAACCGCATCATCAACGAAATGATTGCTGATCATAAGAACAATCTCTCTGGATTTGAGCTGATTGAAAGCTCCGAAGCAGGAATGCTCACCGAAGCCGAAAAGGCAATGGCAAAAAACGAGTGGATCATTTTCCTTGCGTGGACGCCACACCCAATCATGGCTGGCATGAAGATTCACTACCTTGATGGTATGGGTGAATCTGGCTTTGGATCAGCAAAGGTATACACCCTGTCTCGTGCTGGCTTTACCAAGGAGTGTCCGAACGCTGGTCGACTGGTCAGCAATCTCAAGTTCGATCTGGCAATGGAGAGCGTAATGATGGAGCCGGTACTCAAGGATGGTTCTGATCCCAAAGCGAGTGCGCTTGCATGGTTGAAGGCCAACCCGGGTGCGATCAAGCCGTGGCTACAGGGAGTGACGACATTCGACGGTGGCGATGCTGCAGCAGCAGTTTCTGCTGCAATGGCGAAATGACATCGCGGCATGGATCCACGCTACAAGGTCCTGTTTGAACCGGTTAGAATCGGACCGGTTGCGGCGCCGAACCGGTTCTATCAGGTCCCGCACTGTACCGGCGTTGCCGATCGCGCCCCAACCGATGTTGCCGCCATGCGCGAGATGAAGGCCATGGGGGGTTGGGGGGTGGTCTGCACGGAGAATATTGAGATATCGGATGATGCCGATATTTCACCTTATCCAGCGCTCCATCTCGGTCATGATCGTGACATTGTGCGTCAGGCTGGAATGGTGGAACTGGTCCATAAGCACGGCGCACTCGTGGGAGCGGAACTCGCACATTTAGGCCTGTATTCGGCGAATCGTACTACACGTCGAACCAGCATGGGGCCGTCGTCGCGTCTGCTGATCGAGTCAACCGAGCCAGTGCAGGCGCGGGCCATGGACAAGTCTGACATTCGCACGTTGCGCCGCGATCACCGGTCCGCGGCACTTCGTGCGAAAGCAGCAGGGTTTGACATCATCTATGTCTATGCAAGTCACAACTTGTCGATCGCATCACACTTTCTCGCCCGGCGCTTCAATGATCGAACTGACGAGTATGGGGGAAGTCTTGAAAATCGAGCGCGGCTGTTGCGTGAACTCCTGGGGGATACCAGGGATGCAGTTGGAGATCGATGCGCCGTAGCCCTACGCTTCGCGATAGAGGAGTTTCTTGGTCCCGACGGTTTGACCCATGATGGTGAGGGAGCCGACGTTGTTGAGTTGCTCAAGGACCTTCCGGATCTTTGGGACGTTAATCTATCTGATTGGTCAAATGACAGCCAGACTTCGCGGTTCTCTGAGGAGGGCTATCAAGAGCAATTCGTGAGCTCGGTCAAACGTATCACTGGAAAGCCAGTTGTTAGTGTTGGCCGCTTCACATCTCCGGACACGATGGTCAGTCAAGTCCGTCGCGGCGTGTTGGATTTTATTGGTGCCGCCCGGCCGTCTATCGCTGATCCGTTCTTGCCAAAGAAAATAGCCGAAGGTCGGATTGATGACATTCGGGAGTGTATTGGCTGCAACATATGTCTGGCCTGTGAAAACAGCTTCGTACCAATTCGCTGTACGCAGAACCCCACAATGATGGAAGAGGGGCGTGCCGGTTGGCACCCTGAGGCAATGACTATCCGTCGCTCTGATGACAGGGTGCTGATTGTTGGTGGTGGGCCAGCTGGTCTTGAATGCGCGCTTTCCTTGGCACGGAGAGGGTATCACGCTACTTTAGCGGAGGCTCGCGATACATTCGGCGGCCGGGTTTCTCGCGAGGCAAGCCTGCCGGGTACTGCGGCTTGGGCACGGGTCCGAGACTACCGTGTAGGTCAATTACGCAAGTTGCCAAATGTGGACCTATATCCGGCGAGCCGAATGGATGTGGACGACATACTCGGCTTCGGTGCCTCCCGCGTCGTTATAGCGACGGGTTCAAGGTGGCGACCCGCAAGCTTGCAGCGTGACGGGATATGTAAGGCCGTTACATTGAATGGGGTTCTAACCCCAGATGACATCATGGACGGCCACATTCCGCAGGGTCGCATCTTGGTGCACGACACGGAAGGTGGCTACATGGGTGGGTTAGTAGCAGAGAGATTGCAGCTTTCAGGCGCAAGCGTGACGTTCTCCACTCCCGCACTTTCGCATTCGGGCTTTCTGGTTCTCACCCTCGAGCAGGACCGCGTATTGCGTCGCCTGACAGCACTTGGTGTCGAGATGATCTCAAGCCGAGAGTTAAAGAGGATTGAGAACGGTATAGCGACGCTGGAGTCATGCGAAGCACGTGGTGCTGCTGGGTGTGCATGCGAATATGTGTGTGCTGGGCCGCCCCTTCGGTCTGCGCAATCTGGTGGCGCATGGAAAGCAGGCGGTGTTGCTCCGCGACCTGACAGACTGCATGTACAGCCCCGAGGCGTGGCCACAGGTGGAACACTTCACGGGCAATGAGTTGTTAATCGACTACATCGAGAAGCGGGTTTGCGCGACGGCGACAAGTGATCAGATCGTGGGCGGTGTACCCTTTGCGTTTCGGGAAGCGCCACCACTTGCGGCTCTCCCCTCTCTGCCCGAGCGTGACCCGTCTACAAGCTGGGCGCCGGTGCAATGGAATTCAAAAAGGACTCTCTCCGCCACCTGGGCGCGTTGCGTAGTGCACGTGCCAGCCGTTGTGAAAGGTGGAGCAGCCTTGCTGGCACCGGGTGTGTCACAAGTGTGGCTCGATGGCGCCGGATTGCCGCGAGATAAGCGAGGAGCCTTCGTGTTGAGTGAAGAGGCCCTCAGCGGCAATCCACTGAAATGGCTGGTGCTTCGTGCCGATGGGGATAGTCGAGGTGAACTGAGCCTGCCGGTATGGCATACCAG